>JAFZXV010000131.1 GCA_017616595.1 Bacteroidales bacterium | reverse complement strand
GTTTCGGTATGACGTGTGTCGGCCGCCGCTTCTGGATAACGAGAACCGTCCGCCTTGCCGCCATTCGCCGCCCCGCCGCCATCGGCTGACGCTTCTGTATGACGGGTGTCGGCCGCCGTTTCGGAATGACGAGAACCGTCCGCCGTCACGCCACCATCGTCCGTTACGCCGTCGTCCGTCGTCCCGCCGCCGTCGTCCGCCGTCCCGTCACCATCGTCAGTTGCCTCGCCATCCTCCGCACCGCCGTCATCCCCGGCTTGACCGGGGATCTGGGGCAGCACGCCGCCGTGGTTCTTCAGGAGCACCACGGACTTGAGCTGCGCCGCGTAGCCTTCGGCCATAAACTCCGGATTGCCAACCACCGACATCGCCTCCGCCGGGCTGGTGTACGGGTTCTCGAAGAGGCCGGTGCGGAAGGAGTTGAGCAGCAGGCGCACGGCGGACTCGCGCCAGCGGGCGTCGGCAGCATCGGCCCCGAAGTCGCGCACCCACATCCGGTAGGCCTCGAGCACTGGGCCCTTGTCGTTGTTGCCGCCGAACTGGTCCACCCCGGCCTTGAGCACCTCGTAGTGGCGCTCGGCAACGGAGAGCGTCTCGCGCCCCCAGCACTTGCCGTCGAAGGACTCGATTGCGGCGTTGTCGTAGGTGATGTTCCAGTCTGTGCACACTACGCCGTCGTAACCGTACTTGCCGCGCAGCAGCTCGCCGATAATATATTTGCTGTAGCTGTTGCCCACGTTGGCGCCACCCGGATCGATGCCGTATGATATTGTGTAGTAAGGCATTACCGCACTTGCGCTGCCAGTGCCGCCGTTCAGCTTGAACGCTCCCTCGGTGAAGGCCCGCAGATGCGTCTCAAAGCCGCCGCCGGGATAGACGGCGTACTTGCCATAGTTGAAGTGGGCGTCGCGTCCTCCCTCCTCGGGACCCCCGGACGGCCAGTGTTTGACCATTGCGTTGACGCTCTGAGCGCCCCAGCCGTCACGCGAGCCGGCGGTGGTCTGGAAGCCGTCTACGTAGGCACGCGCCATGTCGGTATCGAGCGCCGGATCCTCGCCGAATGTGCCGCTGAAACGGCTCCAGCGGGGTTCGGTGGCAAGGTCTATCTGCGGACTGAGCGCCGTGGCGATGCCCAGCGCCCTGTATTCTGCCGACGCCACTTCTCCGAAGCGCCTTACAAGCGAAGGGTCGAACGTGGCGGCAAGGCCGAGCGGCTCGGGCCAGAGCGAAATCTGCCCGCCGGCGCCCATGTTGAATTCTGCCGTGGCCGCCGTCTCGTTGCGGGGATCCGAGGAATTGTTGGCCGGAATGCCAAGGCCGATGCCCTCCGTAAGCGCCTGCACCGCATTGTTCCAGCGGGCCGCCACCTCCGGGCTCTGCACCGACGTCACCAGCACGGCGCGCAGGTTATCCTCCGTCAGGAAGCGCTTCTGCTGGTCTGTGAGCGCCCAGGGTTCGGCGCCGCTTTCCGCCCACGGCTTGCCGTCGTACGTGGCGCCGCCAAAGCCGTACGCGCTGCCCGGCACGGCCTGATGGCTGCTGTAAAGCATCAGACCGGAGATTTCTTCTACACTCATCCGGGCCGCCAGGTCTTCCGCCCTCTTGCGGGCCGGCAGGCGCCAGTCTTCGTAAGGGTCCAGCGCCCCGTTGCGGTTGAGATCCTTAAACGCGTACCCGCGGTCCTGCACGATGGGCGCCGAGGTATATCCCAGCGTTGCGCCGCCGCGCTGGGTAATCAGTTTGTATCCGTCTTCCTGGCTCTCGGCCCACCTGGGCCCGCAGGAAACAAAAGCCAGCGCCGCTGCCGCCAGGCTTAAAGTCAGATGTTTCAGTGTCATAGCTGCAAGATACGGAATATTCTCAAATAATTCGTATCTTGGCAAGCCAAAACCATTTATCGATGAAGGATTTCGTTTACTATACCCCAACGGAGGTGGTATTCGGCAGGAAGGCCGAGGAGAAGGTTGCACAGATGGTGCGCAAGCACGGAGGGCACAAGGTGCTGGTGCATTACGGAGGCCGCAGTGCCAGGGAGTCCGGGCTGCTGGACAAGGTCCTCAAGGCTCTGGACGATGAGGGGATTCCTTATGTCACCCTCGGCGGCGTGGTGCCAAATCCGCGCTTGTCGTTCGTGCGGGAGGGGATGGAGCTCTGCCGCAGGGAGGGCGTAGACCTGCTGCTGGCGGTTGGCGGCGGCAGCGTCATCGACTCCTGCAAGGCAATGGCGTACGGCCTCAAGTACAGCGGCGACGTGTGGGATTTCTTCTGCGGCAAGGCGGTTCCGGCGGCAAGCATGCCAGTGGGATGCGTGGTGACCATTCCCGCCGCCGGCAGCGAGATGAGCGACTCCTGCGTCATCACCAACGATGCCGATAACGACAAGCGCGGCGTCTCCAGTCCCTTCGGGCGAGCCCGCTTTGCCATCCTCAATCCGGAGCGCACCTTCTCATTGCCGCCATACCAGACGGCCGCTGGCGTAACGGACATAATGATGCACACGATGGAGCGTTACTTCTCTCACGACGACGACATGGACCTCACAGACGCCCTTGCCGAGGCGCTCCTCCGTACCATTAAAGACAACGCTTTCAAGGTGTTACGCAATCCCGAGGACTACCGCGCCCGCGCCCAGATTATGTGGGGAAGCAGCCTCTCGCACAACGGCCTCACGGAATGCGGCCTACAGCGCGACTGGGCCTGCCACAAGCTCGAGCACGAGCTCAGCGGCATGTTCGACGTCACCCACGGCGCCGGCCTCGCCGCCATCTGGGCCACCTGGGCAAGGTACGTTTGCAAAGACAACGTCTCCCGCTTCGTGCAGTTTGCGGTCAACGTGATGGGCGTACGCAACGATTTCTCCGACCCTGAGGGCACCGCCCTGCGCGGCATCGAGGCCGTAGAGGGCTTCTTCCGCGCCATCGGCATGCCGGTGTCGATAGGCGAGTTGCTCGGACGCCCCCTTACGGAGGCGGAAATCGCCGAGCTCGCCCGCCGCTGCAGCCACGACGGCGCCATCACCGTCGGCGCCCTAAAATTCCTTTCCCGCTCCGACATGGAGGCCATCTACCGGGCAGCTAACTGATAATCCAATCCATTATGAAACATATCTTTACACTCATCGTCATCCTTCTTGCCGCGGCATCGTGCGCGTCGCAGAGAATCCCGCCGGAGAGCACCAAAGACCCTTCTGAGGTCAACAGCAGGGCCCGGCTCAATCCCGGTCAGAACGAATTGTCTGGGTATACGAGCGTTTATGAATACCTGCGCGGCAAGGTGCCCGGATTGATTGTGGAGGGCACAGACGTCTATATCCGCGGCATTTCTACGGTCAATTCCGGCACTGCCCCCATGTTTATCGTAGACGGGGTGGAGGTGCAGGATATTTCCAACGTAAGGCCGCAGGAGATTGTAGGTGTGGAGGTTATCAAAGACGCCTCGGCCTCGATCTACGGCTTCCGCGCCGCAAACGGAGTCATAAAGATCAGTACCAACCGCGGCTACAACAAAGACTAACCCTTGGCAGTAGCCTCAGGCGCTTTCCCGGGGCAGGGAAAAAACAAAGCGGGCGCCGAAGGTGTAGGAGGTGTCCAGGATGACGTCGCCGCCCAGACGGCGGGCGAGGCTGCGGGCCACCGTGAGGCCGATGCCGGTGCCCTCGCGGTATTCGTCGAGCTGTACGAACTGCTCGAAGATGTGTTCCGCCTCTTCCGGGGGGATGCCTATGCCGGAGTCTTCTACAAAGAAGTAGACGAACCTCTGCTTGAGCACTATGCGCAGGCAAACGGAGCCCTTCTCCGTAAACTTGACGGCGTTCTCCAGCAGCAGCGCAAGCACGTGCGCGGCGGCGCGCCTGTTGGTGACCAGCTCTTCAACATCTCCGGAGCCCCGGATTTCAAAGTCGATGTCCGGCGCGGAGGCTATGCCGCTGGTGGTGGCGGCATCGTCTGCGATCTGGCGGGGGCTGACGCTGTCTTTGCGCTCCAACTGGCTCATACTCATAAGGTTACTGAGCTCCAGCATCTTGTTTACGAGGCCGGTTATGCGCCCTGTATTCTCAATAACTCCCTTGTTGATCTCTTCCCGGCTGGCCTCGTCGAGCTCCACCCCCGGGGTTGTGAGCAGCTGGGCGAATCCGGAAACCAGGTGCAGGGGAGTGCCGACCTCGTGCGAGATCTGCTGCAGGAACGCAGTCTTAACCTGCGACGCCTCTTCTGCCTGCGCGTTGGCGGCTTCCAGCTCCATATATGCCTCTTCCAGGCGCAGGGACGAGCGGTACCGGAGAATCACGAAGATGAGGAAGCAGATGAGGATAAGCCCGATTACCGCAATGGACGCAATCAGGCGCAGCCGGTCCAGATGGTCCCTTTGCTCTATGATTTCCTGCTGGATTTCCTTGGTATGATAGGCGGTGGCGAGTTCCGCCGCCTTGTCGTTGCGGTCCCAGACTATTGCCGTATCGAGCGCCTCGCATATCTTGATGCCGGTGGCCAGGGCGTCGTCGCTGCGGCGTGCGTTGAAGTTGGCCCTGAACTTTGGCAGCAGGTACAGCTGGATGTTGTTGAGCGTAAGACCTGCGCCGTTGATGGAGGCTACATCGTCCAGCGGGATATAGTTGTCTGCGGCCTCCGACCACCGCTTTGCGAGCATGAGGTAGCGGGCAGACTCGACCTTGCCCAATGGCGTTGTGCAGAAAGGATGCCCGAGCGCCTCTTCGTATGTGGAGGCGGCGGCCTCGTGGCTCCCAAGGCCTTCGAGCGCAGATGCCTTGAAAATCAGGTTAAGGGTCTGGCGGCGCTCGAAACTCTCGTTGAGGGTATTCGGCTGAAGGCGGTATTCTGCAAGCAGCTCTTCCTCCCTGCCTACCCAGATGAGGGCGTCGGCAAAGTGGTTCTTGTCCAGATAGTGCCTGGAAATCGTAGTGAGGGCGGCAACCGCTGTCTTGATGTTGTCCAGATGATGCTCTCCGCCTTCTGCCCGCGTG
>JAFZXV010000130.1 GCA_017616595.1 Bacteroidales bacterium | reverse complement strand
CAAAGGTGTCGTCCAACTGGCCGTGGCGGATGAAGGTCATCGTGCTCACGATGCCGATGCGCTGCTCCCAGATGGTGCGGCCGTTACGTGCCAGGTCGTACAGCAACGAGCGGTCCTTGTTCAGCAGCCATTCGCCCAGGAGCGGGTAGCAGCTGAGGTCTACCAGGTCCCAATTGTTGATGAAGGCTGTGTGGGCGAGGTAGAAATCGACATAGATTCTTCGCTGGCGCTCAGAATGACAGTGGCGGAACTGCTCCACCAGGGTCAGCAGGGCGGCAAGGCGGACTTCGTGATACTCGGAGGAGATGCACTGTTCCAACTCTTCAAAATCCGCCTCCCGCCAGCAGCCTCGTACGACCTCCCGCGTCACGGGGACCTTGATTCCCAGGAACTTATCGCCCTCTCCGTACTGGCCGGGGCCGGTCTTGAAGAAGCGAGAGAGGCCTGCGACCTGCGACGGGTCGGCATGAGCGAGCATCTGTGAAAGCAATGACATAACGGTACAAATATATGAACTTATAGCAAAAGAATCGACAAATCCAAACGAATACAAGCTTGTAATTGCTTGTTTGTTAGGAGACGGAGGGCGATATTTGCCACTGGAATTAAAAAAAACGCACACTATGAAAAGAAAAACAAATCGATCAAGTCAGCAAACGCTGAAAGACCTCATCCAGCAGGTGGAGTGGAAAGAAGTAGCGGAAGAGCTGGCCCTCTGCTTTCCGGAAAAGCAGCAGAATCTGTCAGATTATGAGCAGGTGTTCCACACCTTAAATGATTTGGATCCAATCCCGTCCGGAGCACAGATAGTCATCGCATCCTTCGGCACCGAGCCGGATTCCGGAGAGTCATACTATGTTTACGGCAAGCGCAATCCGCACGACGGCGGCAGCACATTGTCCTTCACCCCCTGGGCAAACTGGCTTGGAATGGGCGTCAGCACGGCCGCATCCCTTATTATCTCAAAGGTCCGTAAAGTAGCACTGTGTCTGTACGACATCTGCTACTATGGCTTTTCAGAACTGTCCATCCAGGAGGAGCAGCGTGCATTCCAAGAAGAATTCGGGCTATGACGGCGGGCGTGGGAATACAAGCCCGCCTTGCGTGGGCGTTAATCTCGTCGGCAGGGGAGCAGACCCTGTCTGAACCTGCGGGAGACTACTCCGGAATCCTGGAACGGATGGAGGCACAAGAGCTTATCTGTCTGATAGAACAAGCCCGGCAGAGGCTGGAAACAATGGGCGTTTCACCTCCGGAAGACGTGATTGAGCCGCCGCCAAAGCCGGTTAAACTGTTCATAGACAAGAACTACAACATTACTCAGAACTCACCCTTCGGGGCTGAGCTCCCACTACGCCCTTTGGTAAAGGCTATTTTCATACTGTTCCTTAAGCATCCCGAGGGTATTGTCTTAAAACAACGTGCTCTGTATCAGCAAGAACTGGAAGATATCTACAGCATCATTTTACCCAATGCGTCCAGGGAAACCGTTCACTCCAGAGTGGAGCGCCTGGTTAGCCTCCAAGACAATTCCTTCTCGGAAAAGGCATCCGTACTCAACTCCAAACTGGACGAACTTCTGCCTCCGGCAGCGGCGGAAGGCTTCAAGATTCACGGTACCAACGGGCACCCCCGCCGCATTCCGGTATCGCCCCTGGCGGTAGAATGGTTTACAGAATAAATGAAAGTGTTCAAAACACCAAAAATATTGCTATATTTGCATTCAACACATACCATTGAACCTAATGCCACTAAAGTTGAATGTAGCCAAAAGAATCTCCGGCTGGTATTTCAGCAAGAAGCTGTTGCCATATTGGGTGATTCTGCTTGCAGACACTGCTATAGTTTTCCTGTCAGTTCTGTTTACCTATTGGGCAACCAACAGGACAGCGACTTTTAATATCCCGATAATTACCACCGCACTTGCGTATGCCTTGCTCAGCTGGGTCGGCGCCAGGATATTCCACACATACTCCGGCGTGCTGCGTTACAGCAGCTTCGTAGACCTTCTGAAGCTTGTATACGCCAATCTCGTAACCCTGGCCCTCGCCCTTGTGATGTTTTTCATCGCAAAATGGCAGAGTTTCGAATGGCTGTGTGCCATGGATGTCCTGCCCACGGTGCTCGCTTGCCTTCTGGGCACGTTGCTTATGTGGAGTATGCGAGTGGTAGTCAAACTGATGTTCGACGCCGTCAACGCCAATACCGGGGCAATGCGGGTACTCATTTACGGCGCCCTCACCGGTGGCATCGGCCTTGCCAAGAGCATACGCTCACAGAGCCCGGTGCAGTACGAGCTAATCGGCTTTATTTCCCATAACAGCCGCATCAAGGATATGCGCCTGATGGGCGTCCCCGTGTACACGCTGGACGACGACATAGCCACTATCATCCGCCGGGAAAGGATACAGGGCGTCCTTGTGAGCCCCCTTCGCGTAGATGAATTCCGCCAGAACCAGAAGATCCAGGACGTCCTCATAGGCGCAGGCTGCCGCATCTACATGGCCCACGAGGAGAGCGAGGCCAGCGTCCGCAACGGCGAGCTTCAGGATGACGAGAAGGTAGACGTCCAGATCAAGGAGGTGAGCGTAGAAGACCTTCTGCCGCGCTCCGAGATCCGCGTAGACATGAAAACAGTCGGCGAGCAGCTCGCGGGCAAGAAAGTGCTCATCACCGGTTCCGCCGGCTCGATCGGTGCGGAGATAGTGCGCCAGGTGGCCCAGTTCAAGCCCGCCAGGATGATGCTCATAGACCAGGCAGAGACCCCTCAGCACGACATCCGCCTGATGATGGCCAAGGATTTCCCCGACGTGCCGGCAGACATAATCGTAACGAGCATCAGCCGCCGTACGCGTATGGAAGAGGTATTCTCCGAGTTCCGTCCGGACTATGTTTTCCACGCCGCTGCCTATAAGCACGTGCCGATGATGGAAGACAACCCTTCCGAGGCCGTGATGAACAATATCTACGGCACCAAGATCATAGCCGACATGAGCGTCAAGTACGGCGCCAAGAAGTTTGTGATGATATCCACAGACAAGGCCGTCAACCCTACCAACGTAATGGGCTGCAGCAAACGTATCTGCGAGATATATGTCCAGAGCCTGGACCGCAAGCTCAAGATGGAAGCCATGGAGAAGCGCCGGGAGCAGGTGAAGGGCGGCCACGGCGCCAACGCACAGCCGGAATACACCCAGTTTGTGACCACACGCTTCGGCAACGTCCTGGGCAGCAACGGTTCCGTAATCCCTCTCTTCAAGGAACAGATCAAGAACGGCGGCCCCGTTACGGTTACCGACGAGCGCATAGTCCGCTACTTCATGCTTATTCCCGAGGCATGCAAACTTGTTCTGGAGGCCGGTACCAAAGGCAACGGAGGAGAGATATTCGTGTTCGATATGGGCCAGCCCGTCAAGATTGTAGACCTTGCAAAGAGGATGATAGCCCTTTCCCATGCCAAGAACGTCAAGATTCAGTTCACGGGCCTGCGCGAGGGAGAGAAACTTTACGAGGAGGTCCTCAACGAGCTGGAGGGCACAAAACCCACCTTCCACGAGAAGATCCGCATCGCACAGGTGCGCGAATACGATTACGAAGACGTTGCCAAAGAAATCGACGAACTGGTGGATATCTCCAAGCACTTCGACAATATGGAGACGGTGCGCAAGATGAAGTCCATCGTTCCCGAGTACAAGAGCAACAACTCGGTTTACGAGGTCCTGGACACCCAGTAATAGACCACAGACAATAATGAGAAAAATCCTGACCACGACATTGCTATTTGTTGCGGCTAGCATCTCCCTTGCCGCACAGGGTAATCCATTCGACATAGATCAGGATTGCTACGCTCTGTACCAGAAGACAGAGCGGCTCTTGGGCAAACAGGGCTTTGAAGAGGCCAACGCAGATCTCCTCAGTAAATCCATAGAGAAAAACGACGCCAAAGCCCAGACCCTTTATTACGTAGAGCGCCTTAAAAACGCTACCGAGAAGCTCTCAGACAAGACCGTAACCACCCAGGCGGAAGATGAGCAAATCCAGATATATATGGAAGACCTCAAGCGGGTGGCCACAGAGCTTGAACAGCCGCAATTCTTCTATTACGCCTACGACATTGTCCAGAACTACTATTACAAGCACGACAAGATAGTCCATACCCTCGAGCTCGTGCAGCAGATGCGTGAAGACGCCATCGCCCGCAAGGAGCCATACGGCATTTGGATGGGCAACCGCTACGTAATCGCCCTCTATATCGGGCAGAATGATTACATCTCCGCCAAAAAGTACATCAAGGAGGCCATTCGCGTTTACGAGACCACAGACGACCCTGTTATCAAGCGCGAGTCTGCAGCGCGCCTGTATTGCGATATGTCCGACACATACCCTATCGGCAACGACTCGGTGCCCATCTTCCTGGCAAAGGCAGACGCCGCCCGCAAGCAGCATCTGGACACCCTGAGGTGCGAGTATCATCACGCCAAACTCGCTGCCTATCAGCGCGATGTACCAAGATACGAGTACGCCAGGGACTACTGCCTTGCAGACCCGTTCCTTCCGCAGATCAGCGCCACGGCCCCCATGATGTTCGGCTACATAGACAAGCTGGTATACGGAGAAGATATAGGGGAGTTTGACATCGTGACCATGTCTCAGCACCTGCGCGAGGTAAAGTACATCGCCAACATTGCAGAAGAGTATGGCCGCAAGGAACTGGCGTTCAAGATAGAGAAGAATCTGGTGGCGTACGAAGAGAAGGTCCTCGCCTCCGCCAATCAGTCCAAACTGACGGAAATCGAGGCAAAGCTTGGCAACGACGTCCTGACTGCGCAGATAGGGGAGGAAGCGCTGCGTGCACAGCGCGCCCAGCGGGCAGTGATGCTCCTCATCATCGCAATCCTCCTTGTTGTATTGGCATTCCTCTTTCTGTATGCCAGGCACCTGCGTAAGACAAACGAACAGGTGCGCCTCGCCAACGAGGCCAAGACTCGTTTCGTGCAGAATATGAGCCATGAGTTGCGTACGCCGCTCAATACCATAGTAGGCTTCTCCCAGCTGCTGTCTCTGCCGGACGGCTCTTTCCCTGACGAAGAGAAGGAAGAGTTCGCCGGCCACATCGTAAACAATACCAAAATGCTCACGATGCTGCTGGACGATATCCTGAACGTCTCTGCTATGGACAACGGAGACTATCGCATCTCCTACGAAGACGGAGAGATGCACTTTATGGCCCAGGCTGCCATATCCAGCGCGGAGCATCGTCTGCAGTCCGGCGTGCGCATGTATTATGTGCCCTGTCAGGAAGATCCTTATACCTTCCGTACAGACCCCCGTCGCGTGCAGCAAGTCCTAATCAACCTTCTCACAAATGCCTGCAAGCACACTTCCGCGGGAGAAATCAAGCTTGAAAGCTCCCTCACGGAGAATCCCGGCTTTGTAACGTATTCAGTTACAGACACCGACACAGGCGTGCCTGCAGACCAGGCGGAGAAGAT
>JAFZXV010000129.1 GCA_017616595.1 Bacteroidales bacterium | reverse complement strand
GGGAGGGGCCCGCTGCGTAGCAGTGGGAGGGGCGGAGCGAAGCGGAGGGTTCCGGGAGAGAGTACCCGGAACGCTAAACTAAAGTGCTTCTATCATCCGGCGGAAGAGCTCGGACATCTGGGAGGCGGCAATGTCTGCCTGATGCACCACGTCGTCTCCGTCGTTGAGGTTGCGCTCTATATTGAAGATGTTGGAGAAGTTGGTTACGACGGACATTCCGAACACGCGGATGCCGCAGTGGCGGGCCACTATGACCTCGGGCACGGTGGACATGCCCACGAGGTCTCCTCCCACCTCGTGGAAGAAGCGCACCTCGGCCGGGGTCTCATAGGTGGGACCGGTTACGCCAAAGTATACGCCCTTGCGGAGGTTGACCTTCATCTCTATTCCCATGCGCTCTGCAAGTGCCTGGAGCTCAAGGTCGTACGCGCATGTCATATCCGGGAACCGGGGGCCGAATTCCTCCATGTTGGGACCGATGAGCGGGTTGGGCATCATGTTGATGTGGTCTTTGATGATGACCAGGTCTCCTACTTTGTAGTCTGCGTTGGTGCCGCCGGCTGCGTTGGAGACGAACAGATACTCCACGCCGAGGAGCTTCATCACACGGATGCCGATGGTGACGGTCTCCATGGGGTAGCCCTCGTAATAGTGGAAACGCCCCTGCATTGCCACTACCTGCTTGCCTCCGAGCACACCGCATATGATGTTGCCCTTATGGCCTACGGCAGTTGAGATGGGGAAGCCCGGAATCTCCCTGTACGGGATGACGATGGGATTCTCTATCTGCTCGCCCAGCTTGCCGAGGCCGCTGCCGAGCACTATGCCGATCTTTGGGGATACGCCGCCGGTGCGTTCTTTGATATGGGCGGCTGCAGCTTTGATGTTGTCTATGCTGGCTGCCATGGTCTAAAGGTCTTCGAATTCTACGGATGAATCTTCACGCTCCCTCTGGGGGATGACGCCGCCGAAGCAGTTGTTGGTGATGTAGTCTATGACCTCGTTGAGGCCCTCGCGGAACTTGTCGAAGTCTTCTTTGTAGAGGAAAATCTTATGTTTGTCGTATGTAAAGGTGCCGTCCGGATTGTTGCGGCGCTTGCTCTCCGTGATGGTGAGGAAGAAATCCTTGGCGCCGCGGGTGGACTTTACGTCAAAGAAATAGGTGCGCTTGCCGGCGCGGACAGGTTTGGAGTAAACATCCTCGGAGTTGCGGTCGGAAAAAGCGGCTGAATCGAAATCGTCTCTGTACATTCTCAAATTCTCTAAAAAATATTGTTTGATTTGTGCAAAAATAGGACTTTTTCTCAGATTCCGTGTTATCTTTGCAATAAATTTTGTTTGAAATCTATGCTGAACAGAAGAATCCTCAGGATAAAGGCTTTCAAGGTCGTTTATTCAAGAGTAGAAAATCCTGCGATGCAGCTCCAGGACGCCGAGTCTGAGCTGGAGCGCTCCTGCGAAGCCACGCGAGACCTGTATCTCAGGATGCTCGCAATAGTCGGTCCCCTTGCCAGGGAGGCCCGCGCCCGTCTGGATGCCGCAAGGCAGAAGTTCAACCCCACTCCGGAAGAACTCAACCCCAATTATAAATTCGCCGCCAACGCCCTCGTGGCCGCACTGGAAGAAGACCCCGACTTCTCCAGGATAGTCAAGAAGAAAAAGATATCCTGGGAGAACGACGACGTGCTCATCCGCACCCTCTACGAGTCCATCCGGGAGAAAGACTACTTCAAGGAGTACATGGCCGCTCCAGGCAGTTCCCTTGCAGAAGACGCAGCCCTGTACGTGCATATCTTCGAGGAGGAATTCTCCGGCCTTCCTGCGCTGGAAGACATCCTGGAAGACCTCTCCATCTACTGGAACGATGAGCTTGAATACGCCCTCTCCTGGTGCTGCCGCTCCATAGAACAGATAGGCAAAGGCCTGCACTGGACGCTCCCTGAGCTGTATATGAGCGAGATGCCCGGCGCCCCGGGGCGCGACAGCGACAAAGCCTTCGTGCGCGGCCTCGTGCACACCGCTTTCCGCAATTTCGACAAGTATCACGACATGATAGCCGCCGTAACCCCCAAGTGGGACACCGGCCGCATCTGCGCCACGGACCTTGCCCTCATAATCTGCGGCCTTGCCGAGGCGGACACATTCTCCGGCATAGACTACCGCACCACCATCAACGAGTTCGTAGAAATTTCCAAATACTACAGCACCCCCGAAAGCCGTGCCTTCGTGAACGGCGTACTGGACAAATTAATCAATAAAAAATAGTTACGATGAATTTACTTGTTTTGCTTCAGGCAACTCAGCCCGCAGGCCAGCAGGGCGGCGGAATGACCATGTGGATAATGCTCATCCTCATCTTTGTCGTTATGTGGGTCTTCATGATCATGCCCCAGCGCAAGCAGCAGAAGAAGATGGAAGAGTTCCGCAAGAGCCTCAAGAAAGGAGATAAGGTAGTTACCGCAGGCGGCATCTACGGCACCATCGCCGAGGTCAGCGAAGGGGAGAGGACAGTCCTCATCAAGGTAGACGGCGACGTCAAGCTCCGCGTAGACAAATCGTCCCTCCAGCGCGACTTCTCCGAGGCCGAGGCCCCCAAGAAAGAAAAATACTAGAATTGAGACGCTGGACCCTGTTCCTCCTCTGCCTGCTTCTTTCCGCAAGCATCTGGCTGATCTATAACCTCTCCCAAAGCTATACGGGGGCGGTTACGGTTTCCGTGCTTGCAGAGAGCTCGCTCAAGGGCCGGGCCCAGAAAGCCACCGAGCCGGTTACGCTGAATGCCCGCTGCACTGCAACAGGCTTCCGCCTGCTGCGCATCCGTCACTCCAGCACAGACGTACCCATAGTCATCAACCCGGAAGACCTTGTATGGTCTGCCGCGGACGACCGCTTTACCATCTCCGCTTCAGAGCTCGCCAAGTACGCCTCGGACATCTTTGGAGAGGGAGTCGCCCTCGTGACCTTCCTCAATCAGAGCTACTCCTTTGCGTTCCGGCGTGAGAACAATCGCACCGTGCCCGTCAAACCCGTGGTAAACGCCTCATACAAGGCGCAGTATATGGCTGCGGGGCCTATGCGCATCCAGCCCGATTCCGTTGTGGTTTACGGCTCCGAGTCCCAGCTGGAGAACATAGACGCAGTGCTCACACGCCCCATAACCCTGACCGACCTTTCCAAGAACGCCAGCGGCGTGGCAAGGCTCGTGCATCCCCAGGGGGTCCGTATTTCAGAGACGGAGGCCACCTGGGCGCTGGACGTGGTGCGCTATGTTGAACTGCGCAGCGAGGTGGGCATATCCGTGCAGGGTGCGCCTTCCGGCGTGAGCCTGTCTGTTTACCCTTCCATAGCGGAGGCGGTGTTCCGCTGCCGCTTTCCGAGCAAGGGCAACCCGGCGGACGTGTGCGAGTTCTACGTAGACTATTCCGAGTTCACCAGTTCCATCTCCGGCAACTGCCTGGTGCACTGCGCAAACCTGCCTTCCGGCGTCATCAGCTGGAGCGTCAGTCCGGAGGTTGTGGACTGTATGGAAATGGAGGATGCGGAATGACCACGGTGCTGGTAACAGGCCCCATCGGAGGCGGCAAATCCACGGCCTGCAAATACTTTGCAAGCCTGGGCCTCCCGGTGTATGATTGCGACTCCCGCTGCAAGGCCCTCTACACCGGCGTCCCCGGTCTCAAGGCCAGAATAGAGCAGGAACTGGGCATCCCGTTTGCCGAGATTGGCCGTATCTTCTCCGATTCCGCCTTGAGGGAGAAGCTGGAGGCGATAGTCTATCCGCTTCTGCTTCAAGACCTTACCGCCTGGAAATCCTCGCTCGACGGGCCCCTCGCCTTTGTAGAATCCGCCATCGCCCTGGATAAACCGGCCTTCGACGGAACTTACGACGAGGTCCTGCTGATAACCGCCCCCGCCGCTACCCGCGCCCTCCGCAACCCCGAGGCCCCCGTACGCGGCGCCCTTCAGCACTTCCCCCGCAACCGCATCAACCGCACCATCCGCAACGACTCCACCCCCGAATCGTTATACAAGAAATTAGATAAATACTTGAAAACCATATGAAAACCGATCTCGCAAAGATTATGTCCGTTTCCGGACAGCACGGGCTGTACCGCTATCTGGCGCAGTCCCGCACAGGCGTCATCGCCGAGGCCCTGGCCGACGGCAAACGTGTTGCATTCGACGCCCACAGCCGCATCTCAACCCTTTCAGACATAGCCATCTACACCTCCGAGGGCGAGATGAAGCTCCAGGATGTGCTTGTAGCCATGAAGGATTCCGGCATCGCCGTCCCCTCCGCCAAGGCTCCCCAGGCTGAGGTCGTGGGCTTCTTTGGCAAAGCCATACCCAATTACGACGCAGACCGCTTCTACTACTCCCACATGAAGAAGGTCCTCGACTGGTACGCAGAGATAGACAAGTTCGCCTCCTTCGATTTCGTCACCGACGAAGACAGGGAAAAAGAGAGTGAAGAGGCTTAAGGTCATCACCCTCGGCTGTTCCAAGAACACCGTCGATACAGAACATCTTCTGGCGGCCCTCCCGCCGGAAGGGTTTGCCGTTGCCGACGAAGGCCCGGTAGATTACCTCCTGCTTAACACCTGCGGCTTTATTGCCGACGCCAAGGAAGAATCCATCCAGGCCATCCTTGAGGCCGTGCAGGCCAAGCAGGCCGGCGAGGCTTCAAAAGTAGTCGTATTCGGCTGTCTGTCACAGCGTTACCCAGCTGAGCTCAAGGCCGAGATTCCGGAGGTGGACGCCTGGTTCGGCGCCCGCGACCTCAACGACATACTGCGTTACCTGGGCGCGCCCGCCCGCACTCGCTACACGGCTCGCACCGGCGACGGGCACGGATACGCCTACCTCAAGATTTCCGAGGGCTGCGACCGCCGCTGCTCATACTGCGCCATCCCGTACATCCGCGGCGCCCACCGATCCGTGCCCATTCCGGACCTGGTAGAAGAGGCGCAGGGCCTTGTGGCGGGCGGCGTGAGCGAGCTCATCCTCATCGCCCAGGACACCAGCTGCTACGGGCTCGACATTTACGGCCGCAGGTGCCTTGCGGAGCTGATGCAGAAGCTGTCGGAAATCGACGGCGTGCGCCGCATCCGCCTGCATTATGCCTATCCGGAGGGCCTCCCGGACGACGTCTTGGACGTTATGGCCTCCAATCCAAAGGTCTGCAAGTACCTCGACGTGCCGCTCCAGCACATTTCGGACAAAGTGCTGGACGCAATGCACCGCAACTCCTCCTCCGCCCAGATCAGGGCCTTCATCAACAAGGTGCGGCAGAAGGTGCCCGGCATTGTGCTCCGTACCACCATGATGGTCGGCCATCCCGGAGAAGGGGAGGCGGAGTTCCGGGAACTCCTGGACTTCGTGCGGCAGACCCGCTTCGACCGTCTTGGCGCCTTTGCCTACTGCGAGGAAGAAGGCACCTGGGGCGCCGCGCACCTGAAAGACGAAGTGCCAGAAGACGTGAAGCGCCGCCGCTACGATGAGCTCATGACGCTCCAGGCCGGTATCTCGCTGGATATCAACCTCTCCCGCGTCGGCTCAGAAGTGGAGGTGATGGTAGACGGCACCCTCGACGGCAAACTCGTCTGCCGCAGCTTTGCCGAGAGCCCCGACGTGGACGGAGAAATCCTGGTGCCTGAGATCCCCGGTCAGGCCGGGGATGATGAGAAAATTGGCCGCTACATCAACGTCCGCATTACCGCCGCCGACGAATACGACCTGATTGCCGCCGCCGTCTGATTTCTATAGCCTTGCACCTTTGGGCGGGGGGGGGCGGAGCGATGTTCCCGATAGAGTATCTGCTGTTTTTTTAAAAAATATTGTAACTTTGTAGGTTACAAGGCGGGACGATCTGCCGCGGCAGAAATGCTGAGGAAAGTCCGGACAGAGCAGGGCACCCTGCTGCGGAAAGCGCAGGTGGGGGTAACCTTACGGACGCCGTAACAGAGAATAACCGCC
>JAFZXV010000012.1 GCA_017616595.1 Bacteroidales bacterium | reverse complement strand
GGCAGCGACCTCGGACGCAGCAACAACAAGATGAAACTCGCCGGCGCAGTGCTCCTTACCTCTCCCGGCAAGCCTTTCATCTATCAGGGCGAGGAGCTCGGCTACTGGGGCAAGAAAGAGAACGGCGACGAGTATATCCGCACTCCCATAAAGTGGACCAAGGACGGCAAGGTGCCCACATCCGCCCTCAACGGCAAATACGACAGGTCCATGCTCACCGCAGACATCTCAGTGGAGGCCCAGAATGCAGACAACGAGTCTGTGCTGTCTGTTTACAAGAAGTTTGCAAAGGCCCGCAATACAAACGACGCGCTCGCCAACGGCACCATGGCCGAGGTTACAAGCAACAACAACGCAGTGGCTATGTGGACCATGACCTCCGACAACGAGAAAGTGCTGGTAGTGCATAATTTCTGCGGCACCACCGTGAGCGCGACCATAACAGGCTACAAGGTTACCGATTGCCTGGTCTCCAACGGCAGCATCACCGTCAATGGCGGCAATCTCACCCTCGGGGCTTATGCCTCGGCCGTTTACAAGCAGTAGGATATGAGGCGTCTGCTGTTCCTGCTCGCCGCGACGTGCCTTTTTGCCACATCCTGCGACCCGCCACCCATCGACCCGGACAATCCCCGCGGCAATAACAACCACGAGGATCCCAAGACGGCAGTGGTTGTGGAGACGCCCGCCTTTGCGCGCGGTACCGATGTGAGCTGGGTGAGCGAGATGGAGGCAGGAGGCAAGACCTTCAAGAAGCAGGACGGTACGGCCGCAGACATATTTGAAGTTCTTAAAGACGTAGGAATCAATGCCATACGCCTGCGGGTGTGGGTCAATCCCGCCGGCGGGTGGAGCGGCAGGGCCGATGTCCTGGCGCTGGCAAAGCGCGCCTGGAACGCAGGCCTTGCGCTTATGATCGATTTCCACTACAGCGACTTCTTTGCCGACCCCGGCCGGCAGGATTTCCCTAAAGACTGGACTGCAGATAAGGCCGATGTCGAGAAGACGGCCGCGCACGTGAGGGAGCACACCTCCGACGTGCTGGGAGCCCTTAAGGACGCCGGCGTATCGCCCGCCTGGATCCAGATCGGCAACGAAACCCGCAACGGTTTCCTGTGGCCTCTGGGCCAGCTCTGGTCTTCCGGGGGCTCCGTGCCCGGCGGGTGGAGCAACTTCGTAACCCTCTATAATGCAGGCTATAACGCCGCAAAAGAAGTGTTCCCGCAGGCTCTTGTGATGCCTCACCTCAACAACGCCTACGACGACAACGACTGGTGGTTCAAAGAATTAAAGGCCAAGGGCGGCAAGTTCGACGGCATCGCCCTGTCCCACTATCCGCAGACAAATTCCAAGATGACGCCGGAGCAGATGAACAGCGCTGCGCTGTCGCGCATCAAAGCGCTGGGATCTGCGTACGGCGTGCCGGTGTTCGTGTCGGAAGTCGGGGTCAAGGTCAGCACGGAGGCAGCCTCCGCGGCACTCCTCAAATCCTTCATGGAGGGAGTTTCCGGCATATCTGCCTGTAAGGGCGTATTCTACTGGGAACCGGAGGTTTACGGATGGTGGAAGCCCGCCGTATATACTTCTCTTGGCTGGAACGCATACGACATGGGCGCCTTCACCTCCGACGGCCGCCCGTCCAGCATAATGAACGCATTCAAACCATAACCGCATATGAAAAAGATGTTACTTGCAGCCGCAGCACTGCTGACACTTATCTGCTGCACCTCAACCACCCCGCACCCCAAGTGGACCTACGACAGCGTAGTCTATGAGGTCAATATCCGCCAGTTCTCACCCGAAGGCACATTTGCCGCAGTAGAGACTCAGCTGCCCCGCCTCAAGGAGCTTGGAGTAGACGTTCTCTGGCTGATGCCTATGTACAGAATCGGTGTGGAAGGCCGCAAGGGCACCCTCGGTTCCTATTATGCAATCGCCGACTACTGCTCCGTCAACCCGGAATTCGGTACGATGGAAGACTTCGAGCATCTGCTGGCCGCAGCGCACAAGCTCGGCTTCAAGGTAATCCTTGACTGGGTGGCCAACCAGACCGCTCCGGACAACGTCTGGATGACGGAGAAGCCCGCCGAGTTCTACGAGCGCGACTCCCTCGGAAACGCCATCTGGGAGTACGACTGGACAGACACCCGTAGCCTCAACTACGAGTGCAAGGAAGTCTGGGCGGCACAGGACGAGGCTATGCGCTTCTGGCTGGCAAAGGGAGTTGACGGCTTCCGTTGCGACGCCGCAGGAGACGTTCCCGCAGAATTCTGGTACGGCATCCTGCCCAAGATGAACGAAGATTATCCCGACATCTACCTCCTCGCAGAGGCAGAGCGTCCCGACCTGGCAGACCCTGCCGTAACCTTCGACGCCAACTACGCATGGGAGCTGCATCATATGCTCAACGGCCTTGCCCAGGGCAGCCGCACCGTGCAGGATGTCAAGGATTACGTTGCCCGCGACGCCGAGCGCTTCCCCAAAGAGGCATACAGGCTGATGTTCACATCCAACCACGACGAGAACTCCTGGGCCGGAACCGAGTTTGAGCGCGAGGGCGCCGCTGCAGAGGCCTGCGCCGTGCTTTGCTTCACCCTGCCCAACGGCCAGCCCCTCATCTACACCGGCCAGGAAATCGGCCTCAGCCGCAGGCTCCAGTTCTTCGAGAAAGACCCCATCACCGATTGGTCGAGCAACGAATACACGGATTTCTATAAGAGACTGGTTCAGCTGCGGCACCGCTTCCACGTGCTCGACGCCGGAGAGAAGGGCGCTCCCATCGAGTGGCTCGACGCTCCCGAAGGCGTGATTGCGTTCAAGCGCGCATCCAAGAACCAGAAGGTCGTGGTTGTTGCAAACTTCGGTATTCCCGCCAACGATATGGCCGAGCTGGAAGAAGGCGTAGCCAACGACAACCGCCCTGCAGCGGCCAAGGCCAAGCAGCCTTTCACCAACCTTGAGGCAGAGCCCGCAGAAGTGGTTCTCGACCTGGACGGCACCTACGCCGACTGGTTCGAAGACGCCTTCTACAAGGGCAAAGTGACACTTACTCTCGCTCCCGGCGAATACATCATTCTGGTTGGCTAACAGTAACTTACGTTTCGACCTCTGGGAGTTTTTCCCGGAGGTCGAACTATAATGTGTTGTATATGAGATATTTACGTTTTACGGTTGTTCTGGCGGCACTGCTGCTTGCCGCTTGCACCAGGAGTTTCAATCCAGACAGCGTGCGCGACTTTACCGAGGGCGAGGTGCAGCGCGTGGAGCCACTCAGCTGGTGGACGGGGATGCACACCCCCCTCCAGCTGCTTGTACAAGGTCCTGCCATCAGCGAATATGAGGTGAGCGTGGAGGGCCTTCCCGGCACTCAGGTAACCGCCACCCACAAGGCAGAGAGCCCCAACTTCCTCTTCCTGGATGTGCTGGTAGGAGCCGAAAGCGGCACCTGCTGGCTGGTTTTCTCCAAAGACGGCGAGCCCGCATTCAAGTATCCGTACATCATACGCGAGCGCCGCGAGGGCAGCGCCCAAAGGGAGAGCTACACCACCGACGACATGATCTATCTCATTATGCCAGACCGCTTTGCATCAGCCACGGCAGACAACGACAAGGGCTGGCCCGGCGGCGCTTATGACGATGGCTCCGCAGTTGAGTGGAAGGTTCCCCAGACGCCCGACGCCGTAGACCGCAAAGACCCGGTGGCCCGCCACGGAGGCGATATCCAGGGCATCATCGACCATCTTGACTATATAGCCGACCTTGGCGCCACGGCGGTATGGAACACTCCCCTTCTGCTTGACAATCAGGAGGTTGAATCCTACCACGGCTACGCCTGCTCCGACTACTACCACATCGACCCGCGCTTTGGAGACAACGCGCTCTACAAGGAATACGTAGCCAAATCGCACGAGGCCGGAATCAAGGTCATCATGGACATCGTCACCAACCACTGCGGCACATCGCACTGGTGGATGGAGGACGCCCCGTTCAAAGACTGGATCCACCGCTTCCCGGAGTATATGCAGATGAACGCCCTGTTCTCCGTATATATGGACCCTAACGCCGCGCAGACAGACCTAACCCGCCAGGAAAGCGGCTGGTTTGTGCCGTCCATGCCCGATATGAACCTGGACAACCCGTTCGTACTCAAATACTTCCAGCAGTGGGCAATCTGGTGGGTGGAATATGCCGACCTCGACGGCCTGCGCGTAGACACCTATCCCTACAACGAGCCAGGCCCCATGTCCAAATGGTGCAAGGCCGTGCGCGAGGAGTATCCGAACATCAACATAGTGGGTGAATGCTGGGATCCGCTCATTCCTCAGGTAGCCTACTGGCAAAGCGGCAACCCCAATAAGAACGGCTTCGACAGCAATCTGCCGAGCATCATGGACTTCCCTCTGAGGGACGCTATCATCTCCGCCCTCTGCGAGGAACAAGTATGGTGGAGCGAGGGTATGACCCGCGTGTACAGCGTGATTGCGCAGGACTTCGTCTACCACGACCTGGACAAGATGATGATTTTCTTTGCCAACCACGACCATCCGCGCACGGGCGACATTTTCCAGAGCAATCCAGACAAGATGAAGCTGGCGCTGGCCCTTGTGGCAACTCTCCGCGGCATCCCGCAGCTGTACTACGGAGACGAGATGATGTTTGTTGAGCGCCGCGACTGCCCCAGCCACGACGGCGCCAAGCGCATCGACTTCCCCGGAGGATGGGAGGGCGACAGCATCGACCTCTTCTCCCGCACCGGACGCAACGCCGCCGGCGGACAGCTCTACCGCAATGCCGCCGACCTGCACGACTATACCGCCCGCCTGTTCAACTGGCGCAAGACTTCCGAGCCTGTAAAGCACGGCAAGACGCTCCATTTCATCTCCCGTAAGAACGTGGGAGTGAGCAATATAACAGATAATTCCTACTCTTACTTCCGCTATACGGACGACCAGGCGGTGTTCGTTTACATCAACAATACCATGGAGCCGCGCATCCTCGATTGGAGCCACTATTCCGAGTTCGTTCCCGGGCCTGTGGATGGCTATGAGGTAATCTCCGGAGAGAACGTCACCCTGCAGGACGGCTTTGAGGTCGCTCCCCGCAGCGCGATTGTAGTACAGTTCGACCGCCACGCACCCGAGCGGTAATCCTAAGTGACTTACCCTCAGCCACATACGCAAGCACCTCTGGGAGAATTTCCCAGAGATCGAAAGATAAAGTATTGAGAATGAAAGAGATACGTTTTACGGTTGTTCTGGCACTGCTGATGATGGCGGCAGGATGCGGAAAGGCGGAG
>JAFZXV010000128.1 GCA_017616595.1 Bacteroidales bacterium | reverse complement strand
TGCCAAGACCGCCGAGGAAGAAGGCTTCAAGGCCCTTGCCGCCAAGTTCCGCATGGTTGCAGCCATCGAGAAGAGGCACGAAGAGCGCTACAGGGCCCTCCTCAAGAATATCGAGGCCGCCGAAGTATTCGAGAAGAGCGAAGTCAAGGTTTGGGAATGCCGTAACTGCGGCCACATCGTGGTCGGCACCAAGGCTCCTGAAATCTGCCCCGTCTGCGCCCACCCGAAGGCCTTCTTCGAGATCCACGCAGAGAACTATTAGCGGAGTGGAGTAGTACGAGGTCCCGCAAAACCGTGGCCGCCCGTGGTCACGTGAACGGGGGAATCAACGGTTATCTTTTCCGCAGTAACCGTAATCCCAGAAATAATACTCATAGCGGGTGGCGGCGAGGTATTCCTCCGTCATCCGCTTGCGCGTTTCTGGCGAGGCGGCAGCGGCATAAGAATCAACAAGTTGCAACACGGAATTTACACCTTCGGTAAAGGCTTCGTTGCCGTACTCCCGAATCCATTCCGCATAGGGATTTCCGTCCACTGAAGCGATGCTCAGAATATACTTTCCAACCTCGTTGTAGACCCACATGCAGGGGAGCATCGCGGCAAGTCCGATTTCCTTGCTGCCGGTTGCCAGCGCGGCCTGCGTATGAGCGTTGTAATCGGCGGTGATGGGGGAGGGAAGCACCTTGGTGTCGATGCCGAAGCGGTCTATGAGCAGCGCGTGCATCATCTTTTCCCCCTCGATTCCCTCGCGGGCAAACTCCACAAACATCTCGTGCGCGGCAGGGTCGTCTATCAGCTCGGCGAGCTCGAACATCTGGCGGCCGTAGTTGCCGATGTAGAGCTCGTCCTGGGCGAGGTAGCGGTCGAAGACCGACGTTGCCAGAGTGCCGGCGGCAAGTTCTTTAATGAAAGGGTGCGAAATGATTTGATT
This sequence comes from Bacteroidales bacterium, assembly GCA_017616595.1. Taxonomy (GTDB): domain Bacteria; phylum Bacteroidota; class Bacteroidia; order Bacteroidales; family UBA932; genus Cryptobacteroides. The sequence goes on along the minus strand of JAFZXV010000128.1, from coordinate 4,849 downwards.
GTAGATGGGGAGGGCTTCTGCCCACGCCTCACGGGTCCAGGATGATGAATTAGCCATTGTGTTCTTAAAAATATTGGCAAAGATTGCCATTTTTTTTGAAAAAATTGTTACTTTAGCAGATGTTTTAAGGCAGAATTAACCTCAATAGTAATCAGATATGGAAAAGCTACAAGTCATCCCTACCATCAAGGACGGCGTCCTTTATGGCCTCAAGAACATCCCTTCACTCCTCGGAATGGTTGTCCTCTATGTTCTAACCATCTGGATCCCTTACCTTAACGTAGGTACCACCATCGGCGTCCAGAAAGCTGTCATCAAGATGGGCCGCGGCGAGGTCATCAACCCGCTCGACATTTTCAAGGCAGAGAACCGCAAGAACCTCGGCGACTACTTCCTCCTCTACGGTCTCATGACTATGGGCATCTCCACCGCAATGCTGTTCATGTTCATCCCCGGAATCGTGGTGTCCATCGCATGGAGCTTTGCCTTCTACTTCTTCCTGGACAAGGGACTCGCTCCCACCAAGTGCCTCAAAGTCAGCTGGAAGAGCACAGAGGGTGAGAAGTGGACCATCTTCTGGATTACGCTTCTTGCCACCCTGGTATTCTCTCTCGTAGCAGGCATCCTCTTCGGTATGTCCGGCATCAAGTACATCGGCTGGCTCTTCGCCATCCTGGGCGTAGCCGTCTACCTCGTGATGTTTGCAGCCCTCCTCGCAATCGAAGGTGTGATGTACAAGCACTTCTCGGAGAAGGCAGACGAGATCTTTGCAGACAAGGCCTGCTGCTGCAAAGCCCCCGAGGCTCCCGCAGCCCCCGCAGCTCCCGCTCCTGAGGCCCCTGAGGCACCCGCAGAGTAAAACCTGGCTGACTGATTAATTTTCAGCACTATAGCTACCGCCCGCCTGCTCAGGTGGGCGGTTCTGTTTTTGCCCGCCCAGACAAATAATTATATTTAGTTGTTTTTTTGGGCATAAAATACTATATTTGCTTGAATTTCTGCGCTTAACAGAAAGGACGGGGTCGGAGGCGCCGCTCTCGGACGGGAGCAAGCCCTCGCGGGAACAGTCAAATCCCCAAGACCTGGCCTCGACCGGGAGCAAACACACCCTGCACCCGGAGAGGGGAAAATATGCCCAAAACCCAATCATCAATATCATGAAAATCGCAGTAGCAGGTACCGGATACGTCGGCCTCTCCATCGCAACGCTTCTTTCCCAGAAAAACGAAGTGGTGGCCGTGGACGTCATCCCGGAAAAAGTAGAGAAGATCAACAACAAGGTCAGCCCCATACAGGACGAGTATATAGAGAAGTACCTGGCGGAGAAGCCGCTCAAGCTTACCGCCACGCTGGACGGCCGCGCTGCATACAAAGACGCAGACTTCGTGGTCATAGCCGCCCCCACCAACTACGATCCCAAGAAGAACTTTTTCGATACGAGCCACGTGGAGGAGGTCATCGAGCTGGTGCTGGAGGTCAACCCCGATGCGGTGATGGTCATCAAATCCACCGTGCCCGTGGGCTTTACCGCGCATGTGCGTGAGAAGTTCAGCTACCGCGAGCGCCTGGCCGACGGCACCTTCAAGACCGTCGTGCCCCGCATCATCTTCGCCCCCGAGTTCCTGCGCGAGAGCAAGGCGTTGTACGACAACCTGTACCCCAGCCGCATCATCGTTGGGTACGATGAGATGCCCGATCAGGCCGGGCATGACGTCATTGCCGGCTCGACCGGCAATCTCTCAGCCGCCGCCCACACCTTCGCCACCCTCATAAAGGACGGCGCCATCAAGGAGGACGTGCCCGTGCTGTTCATGGGGAGCACCGAGGCGGAGGCCGTCAAGCTCTTTGCCAACACGTACCTCGCCCTGCGCGTGAGTTATTTCAACGAGCTGGACACGTACGCCGAGCTCAAGGGGCTCGACACGCAGGCCATCATCGAGGGCGTCTGCCTGGACCCCCGCATCGGCACGCACTACAACAACCCGAGCTTCGGCTACGGCGGCTACTGTCTCCCCAAGGACACCAAGCAGCTGCTGGCCAACTTCAACGACGTGCCGGAAAATCTCATCAAGGCGATTGTCGATTCCAACCGCACCCGCAAGGACTACATTGCCGACCAGGTGCTTGCCAAGGCCGGCTACTACAGCGCCAACAGCGCCTACGACTCCGCCAAGGAAAAGGAGGTCGTGGTGGGCGTTTACCGCTTGACGATGAAGACCGGCTCCGACAACTTCCGCCAGAGCGCAATCCAGGGCATCATGAAGCGCATCAAGGCCAAGGGCGCCAAGGTCATCATCTACGAGCCCACCCTCGAAGCCGGCACCACCTTCTTCGGCAGCAAGGTCGTCAACGACCTGCAGGCCTTCAAGCTCCAGTCCGACGCCATCATCGCCAACCGCTACGACGCCGTGCTGGATGATGTTGCCGCCAAGGTGTACACCAGAGATATTTTTAAACGGGACTGATGCGGTACCATATATTTTCCCCTTACCGGGTCTGCCCCCTGGGAGCCCACGTCGATCACCAGCACGGAATCGTGACCGGCTTTGCCATCGACAAGGGCGTAGACCTTCAGTTCGACGTCCGTCCGGACAGCAAGGTGGTGCTGGACTCCGAGACCTTCACCGGCCACGTTGAGTTCGACATTGCCGCTCCCACCCTCGTCAAGCAGGGCAACTGGGGAGATTATGCCCGCGGCGCCAAGTTCGCCCTCCAGAAGCGTTTCCGCTTGCAGACGGGCATCGAGGGCACCATCAAGGGCTCCCTTCCGGTAGGCGGCCTCAGCAGCAGCGCCGCCGTGCTCATCGCCTACGTGATGGCGTTCGCACGCGCCAACAACATCACCCTCGCCCCGTTCGAGGTCATGAAGATCGCTTCCGAGGCGGAGCGGGAGTACATCGGGCTCAACAACGGCCTGCTGGACCAGGCCTGCATCGCCCTCGGCAAGAAAGACAACCTGCTGATGCTCGACTGCGAGAGCAACGAGTATCGCCTCATACCCAAGGCCCCCAATATGCCGGAGTTCGAGTTCGGCATCTTCTTCAGCGGCCTCACCCGGAGCCTGATGAGTTCCGATTACAACCTCCGCGTGACGGAGTGCAAAACGGCGGCTTGGATTGTGCAGGCGTACGAGAATGTGCCCCTCAAGACCCACGAGAAGACCTTCCTGCGGGACGTCTCCGAGAGCATGTTCCGGCGCCACCGGGACGATATGCCTCCGCGCTTCGTCCGCAGGGCCGAGCATTTCTTCTCCGAGCACAAGCGCGTGCGCGAGGGCATCACCGCCTGGGAGACGGGAAACCTGGAGTGGTTCGGCAGCCTCAGCAAGGCCTCCTGCGAGTCAAGCATCCACAATTACGAGTGCGGCTCGCCGGAGCTGATTGCAATCTACGAGGCTATGCTCACCACCGAAGGCATCTACGGCGGCAGGTTCAGCGGCGCCGGCTTCAAAGGGGCCTGCATCGCCCTTGTAGATCCGTCCAAGAAAGAAAGCATCGAAAGGGAAATCACCGAGAAGTATCTCGCTAAGTTCCCGCAATATAAAGACTCCTTCCGCGTCTTCTTCTGCAAGAGTGACGACGGAGCAAGATTCGTGTAAATGAAAACGATAGTCATAGCAGCAGGATATGCTACGAGGTTGTATCCATTGACGGAGAACTTTCCCAAGCCGTTGCTGGAGATAGGGAAGTCGACTATATTGGACAGGATGCTGGATGATATCGATACGATTCCGGACATTTCTGAGCATATTGTTGTGACCAACGGCAAGTTTGCCCGGATATTCGAAGATTGGGCGGCGAAGCGGGAGATCTCTCCACGCGCTTCGCTTGGTCGAGATTACAACAATGAATCTCCCTGCAAACCGATTCGCGTCCTCTCTGACGGCACCTACAGCAACGACACGCGCCTCGGGGCGGTGCGGGACTTGATTCTGGCGATCGAGACGTACGGCATTGATGAGGATATACTGGTAGTGGCGGCGGACAACATCCTGGACTTCAGCTTCAGGGGCTTTGTGAAGGCGTTCAAGGAGAAGGGCACGTCCATGATCATGTGCCACCACGAGCCGGAAATCTATAAGCTCCAGCGTACCGGAGTGATTGAGGTGGATGCCGATTTCCGCGTGCTCCAGATGCAGGAGAAGCCTCAGGTTCCGGTCTCTCACTGGGCAGTGCCGCCGTTCTACATCTACCGGAAGGAAGACCTGCCGCTGATCAAGGGCGCCATCGCGGGCGGCTGCGGCTTCGACGCCCCCGGAAACCTGGCCCACTATCTGGTGGACCGCACCCCCATCCACGCCTGGCCCATGCCTGCCGGACGCTTTGATATCGGCTCTCTGGACACGTACGAAGAAGCCAAACTGAAATACGCATGATGAAACTGAGTGACATACGCATTTGCGTCATCGGCCTTGGCTATGTGGGGCTCCCGCTGGCACGGCTTTTCTCAACAAAGTACCCCACTGTGGGCTTCGACCTTAACGGGGCACGTGTTGCTGCGTTGATGCAGGGGCACGACTCCACCCTCGAGGTGAGCGACGAGCTGCTGCAGGAGGCCATTTCCAGGAATGGCCTGCGGTGCACATCGTCCCTGGACGACATCCGCGGATGCAACTTCTACGTGGTGGCCGTACCCACGCCGGTAGACGAGAACAATCGCCCCGACCTCAAGCCCCTCAAGGGCGCATCGGAAACGGTGGGCCGCGTGATTTCCAATGGCGATGTGGTTGTGTACGAGAGTACCGTATACCCCGGGGTGACGGAGGAGGAGTGCCTGCCGGTGGTGGAGCGAGTTTCCGGCCTGATTTTCAACGTGGATTTCTTTGCGGGCTACAGCCCCGAGCGCATCA
>JAFZXV010000127.1 GCA_017616595.1 Bacteroidales bacterium | reverse complement strand
CCTCGTGCACGCAGTCCGGCGAGAGCTCGCCTGTGCGCGGCAGGGCGCCGCTCAGCCTGCCGAGCACCGTTACGCCGGAGTCAAAGACGCCGCGCATCCTCTCTTCCAGCATAGGCTGGCCTTCCTCTATTACCAGAATCTTCTCGCACATACGGGAGAGCTTGAGTATCAGCTCCTTAGGGAAGGGATACTGGGATATCTTGAGCACCGGGAACGGGCATCCTTCGGGGAAGTTCTCCATAAGGTAGTTGTATCCGATGCCGCAGGCTATGATGCCGAGGCTCTTGTCGGGGCCGTCTTCCAGGCGGTTGAAGGGCGATGCCACCGCGTCCTGCTCAAACTGGGCGTAATCCTTTACGAGCTGATCGTAACGCACCCTGGCGCAGACGGGAAGGGTGCACCACTGGCGCTCGTTCTTTGGCAGCCTGAGGCCGTTCTGAGGGGTGGCGTCCGCATCGGGAATGCATTCAACGGCGGCGCGGGAGTGGGCCATGCGGGTTGTGAGGCGCATCAGCACCGGGATGCCGCGCTTTTCCGAATAATCGAAGGCGTAGCGCATCATCTCGTAGGTCTCTTGCTGGGATGACGGCTCGAACACCGGAACCAGCGCGAAGGTGCCCCAGAAGCGGGAATCCTGCTCGTTCTGGGAGCTGTGCATGGACGGGTCGTCGCAGGCGGCAACCACGAGGCCGCCGTTGGCACCCGTGGTGGCGGATCCCATAAACGGGTCTGCGCACACGTTCATGCCCACGTGCTTCATGCATACGAGGGTGCGCTTTCCGGCGAAGGACATGCCAAGCGCGCTCTCCATTGCCGTCTTTTCGTTTGCAGACCAGCGGCAGTGCACTTTGCGCTCCGCCGCAAGCGGGTAAGACTGGATGAATTCGGTAATTTCTGTGGATGGTGTCCCGGGATATGCATAGACTCCACTCAGGCCGGCGTGCAGTGCACCCAGCGCCAAAGCCTCATCTCCCAGGAGGAGTTGTTTTTGGGCCATAGTTATTAGTGTTTTGCCGGGGGGATGTGGTGCCCGCCCGAATCTTCAGTGTTTTGTCAAAGATACGGATTTTTTTGCTACTTTTGCTTTCCATTAGAAAGAAAAAACCATTTGCCACATATTTGCGCTATGTATAACCCTGAATCATCGCACGCAGAAGAATTCATAGACCATGCAGAAGTGCTCGAGAGCCTTGAAGAGGCCTCCCGCGAAAGCAAGAACCTGCAGCGCGTGCAGCAGATACTGGACAAGGCGGCCCTTTGCAAAGGCCTGACGCATCGCGAGGCCGCCATCCTCATGGACTGCACGGACCCTGCTATGGAAGAGAAGGTCTACGCCCTTGCGTCGGAAATCAAACATCGCTTCTATGGCAACAGAATCGTGCTTTTCGCCCCTCTGTACCTTTCCAATTATTGCATAAACGGATGCGTGTACTGCCCGTATCACGCCAAGAACCGCACCATCCCCCGCAAGAAGCTCACGCAGGAAGAGATTGAGGCTGAGGTGCGCGCCCTCATCCGCATCGGCCACAAGCGCCTTGCCATAGAAGCGGGAGAAGACCCCCGCAACAACCCCCTGGAGTACATCCTGGACAGCATCCGCACCATATATTCGGTTAACGAGGGAGGCAACTCCATCCGCCGCGTCAACGTAAACATCGCCGCTACCGATGTGGAGTCGTACCGCAAGCTCAAGGCGGCCGGCATCGGCACCTACATCCTCTTCCAGGAGACGTACAATAAAGAGAACTACGAGAAGTTGCACCCCACCGGCCCCAAGAGCAACTACGCCTGGCACACGGAGGCCATGGACCGCGCCCAGGAAGGCGGATGCGACGATGTTGGCATCGGCGTGCTCTTCGGCCTGAGCGGCTACCGCTACGAGCTGGTAGGTATGCTGATGCACGCAGAGCACCTGGAGGCCCGCTTCGGCGTTGGGCCGCACACCATCAGCATGCCACGCATCTGCCCCGCGGACGACATTTCTACCGACAGCTTCCCGGACGCTCTGCCCGACGACATATTCCGTAAACTGGTTGCCGTGCTTCGCGTCGCCGTGCCTTACACCGGCATGATTATCTCCACCCGCGAGTCGCAGAAGATGCGCGAGCAACTGCTGCACTGCGGCATCTCCCAGATAAGCGGCGGTTCCCGCACCAGCGTGGGCGGCTACACCACAGAGGTGCGCCACGACGAGACTGCGCAGTTCGATGTATCAGACACCAGGCCTCTGGACGAGGTCGTCCGCTGGCTGCTGGAGAACGACCACATCCCGTCATTCTGCACCGCCTGTTATCGCGAGGGCCGCACCGGAGACCGCTTCATGTCCCTCTGCAAGAGCGGCAAAATCAGTTTCTGCTGCACTCCAAACGCCATTATGACGCTTAAGGAGTATCTTGTAGACTACGCCTCTCCCGCCACCCGCGAGGCCGGCGAGCGCCTGATTGCCAGGAGCCTTGCAGACATCCCCGAGGGCCGTGTGCGCGACCTCACCGTCAAGCACCTGCAAGAGATAGCCGCCGGCGCCCACGACTTCCGGTTCTAGATTCTTCGCTTCGCTCAGAATGACAGTAAGACGTCTCAGAATGACCACATTCTGTCAGACTGAGGCCCACTCTCTGTCAGACTGAGGACCCCTCTCTGTCATCCTGAGGAGGGCGAAGCCCGACGAAGGATCTATAGCCCGACGAAGGATCTAAAATAAGTATTATGGAAAGACTGACAATATCGTTTTTCGGCGCCACCAACAGCGGCAAGTCCACCCTGGTCAATGCTATCTGCGGCCAGGAGGTGTCGCTGGTGAGCCCGATCCCGGGCACCACCACGGACCCGGTGCGCAAGCTCGTGGAGCTGCCCGGCCTCGGCCCCTGCGTGCTCATAGACACTGCAGGCCTGGACGACACCGGCGCCCTTGGCCCCGAGCGTGAGCGCCGCACCCGCGCCATCCTGGACGAAACCGACATTGCCGTCCTGCTTGAATCTCCGGAAGTGCGCCCGGTGGTCCAATCTGAGGACCACCAGGAACAAAAACCTCATCAAAATGCACCCGGTGGTCCATCATTCGGGCCACCGGCAACACCCATTCCCAATTCCGCCGCCCCCTCGCGCGTCATCCCCGCCTCGTCCCGCGCTATCCCGGCCCCCTCGCGCGTCATCCCCGACCTGATCGGGGATCTCTCCGCTGCCAATATCCCTATAGTCATATATCGGCGCGGAGAGAGCGTTGCGTCCCTTCTGGAACGCATCGCCGCGGCGCGCCCCAAAGAAGAGGAGCGCTTCCTAACCGGTGGCCTGGTCAAGCCAGGGGACGCCGTACTGCTGGTAATGCCGCAAGACAGCGAGGCCCCCAAGGGGCGTCTCATCCTGCCTCAGGTGCAGGTTCTCCGCGAGCTCCTGGACCGCGGCTGCGTGCCCGTCTGCTGCACGCCTCAGTCGCTCCAGGAGGCAATCAAGACCGTCACGCCAAATCTGGTAATCACTGATTCCCAGGTGTTTGGCCTGGTTGATAAGGCCATCCCCGCCGAGTGGCCCCTGACCTCATTCTCAGTGCTTCTTGCCGGCGCAAAAGGAGACCTGAAAGTCTTCGTCCAGGGCGCCCGCGCCATAGATTCCCTCAAGCCAGGAGCCCGCGTGCTGATAGCCGAGGCCTGCACCCACGTGCCCGACTCGGAAGACATCGGCCGCGTGAAGATTCCCGCCCTGCTGCGCCGCCGCCTTGAGATTCCCGATCAGGTCGGGAATGACGCACGAGGGGTCGGGAATGACGCTTCCGTCACTCCCGGCTCGACCGGGAGTCTCCGAATCGACATCTCCGCCGGCAACGACTTCCCGGAAGACCTCTCGCAGTACGACCTCATCATCCACTGCGGAGCATGCGTGGCATCGGCAACGATTGTGCGGTCAAGAATAAGAAAGGCACTCCTTGCGGGAGTGCCAATCACTAATTACGGTCTTGCCCTTGCACACCTTAACGGCATCCTCGGGCGGATTTCCTTACCTTAGTCTCCGAACTCGGCGACGATTTTCTTGATGTCCGACGGGTTGAGGCGGCCATAGACTTTTTCTCCTATGGTGGCCACGGGGGCCAGTCCGCAGGCGCCCACGCACCTCAGGCAGTCCAGGCTGAACTTGCCGTCGGGCGTAGTCTCGCCCACCTCGATGCCGAGCACGCGCTTGAACTCCTCGAGCACTTTGTCCGAGCCGCGCACGTAGCAGGCGGTGCCAAGGCATACAGACACGGGATACTTGCCCTTGGGAACCATCGAGAAGAAGGAGTAGAACGTCACCACGCCGTACACCTTCTGGGCGGAGATGCCCAGCTGGCGGGCGATTACCCTCTGCACTGCCTCGGGGAGGTAGCCCAGGGTGTTCTGGGTCTCGTGCAGGATGCTGATGAGCTCGCCGGGATCGTTATTGAACTTTTTGCAGATTTCCTCCGTCTGGCGGAGAGCCTCGCATGATACTTTTATCTCGCTCATAACTACTTGGTGGATTTATCGAAATAATGTGTGTGGAGGAGGTGATGCGCCCTTTCGCTCATAGGCTCGCCAAGGAACTCCTTGTAGAGCTTCTGGATGTCGGGGTTCTCGTGGCTCTTGCGGATGGGCTTGCCCTCGTCCTCGCGGTAGATGGCTGCCGCGCGGGCCTTGATGATCTCCACGTCGCCGTGGTGATAGGGCTGGCCGGCTCCGTCGATGCATCCGCCGGGGCAGGCCATGACTTCCACTACGTGGTAGTCCAGCTCTCCCTTGCGGAGCTTGTCCATAAGATAACGTGCGTTGCCGAGGGTGTGGGCCACGCAGACCTTGAGCGGGAAGCCCGCCAGGTCTATGGTCGCCTCCTTGATGCCCTCGAGGCCGCGTACCTCCTGGAACTCGATCTTGGGCAGGGTCTTGCCGGTGTAGACCTCGTACACTGTACGGAGTGCAGCCTCCATGACGCCGCCGGTTGCACCAAAGATGGCCGCAGCGCCGGAGCTCTCGCCGAGGGGCTTGTCGAAGTCCTCGTCCTTCAGCTGCCTGAAGTCTATGTTGGAACGCTTGATGAGGCGTGCCAGCTCGCGGGTGGAGATGCTGTAGTCCACATCGGGGTTGCCGTCCACCTTGAATTCATCCCTCTCGCACTCGAACTTCTTGGCGAGGCAGGGCATGATGGAAACCACCACCAGTTTCTCGCGCGGGATGCCCATCTTCTGTGCCCAGTAGCTCTTGGCAATGGCGCCGAACATCTGGCCGGGGGACTTGGCGGAGGAAGGATAATCCAGCAGGTCCGGATAATTGTGCTCGTAGAAGTTTACCCAGGCGGGGCAGCAGGAAGTCATGATAGGGAGCTTGACGCTCTTGTCTCCGCCGAGGAACGCTTTGAGGCGGTGCAGGATTTCCGCGCCCTCTTCCATAATGGTGAGGTCTGCGCCGAAGTCCGTATCGAACACGTAGTCGAAGCCGAGGGCGCGCAGGGATGCGGCCAGCTTGCCGGTAACGATGGTGCCGGGCTCGTAGCCGAATTCCTCGCCGAGCGCCACGCGCACTGCAGGTGCGGGCTGGGCCACGACGATTTTGTCGGGATTGCAGATGTCGTCGAGCAGACGGTCTGTGTAGTCGCGCTCCGTGAGTGCTCCGGTGGGGCACACGGCAACGCACTGGCCGCAGTAGGTGCAGTCGGACTCGGAGAACATCTTGTCGAAGGTGGGGGCGATTGTGGCGTCGAATCCGCGGCGTATGGCGCCCAGCACACCCACTGTCTGCACATTGTTGCAAACGCTCTCGCAGCGGCGGCAGAGGATGCACTTGTCCATGTTGCGGGTGATGGCCACGGTCTGCTCCTTCTTGCGGTTGGACTGCTCGCCCTTGTACGTCATCTCCCTGATGTTGAAGCGGGTGACGAGCTTCTGGAGCTCGCAATGGTTGCACTTGGGGCAGGTGAGGCAGTCGTTGGGATGGTCGGAAAGGATGAGCTCGGCTACAGTTTTGCGGGCGCGGGCCACGCGGGCGGAGTTGGTGCGGACTACCATTCCCTCCGTTACCATTGTGGCGCAGGAAGGGGCCAGGTTGCGTCTGCCCTCAACCTCCACCACGCAAACGCGGCATGCTGCAGGAGCGTTCTTGACGCAGGTGCCCTTGAGGTCGATATGGCAGAGAGCCGGAATGTCGATGCCCACAGACGCTGCCGCATCAAGTACGGTAGTGCCCTTGGGGACGCTTACCGGACGGTTGTCTATTGTAAGGTTTATCATATTTTCCATAGGGCTTCTCTAGATTACGTTAATAGCACCGAACTTGCAGCGTGAGATGCACATACCGCAGCGGATGCACTTTTCCGGGTTGATGACGAACGGTTTGCGGACCTCTCCGACTATGGCCTCTGCGGGGCAGCCGCGTGCGCAGGCGCTGCATCCCTTGCAGAGCACGGGGTCGATGCTGTAGGTCAGCAGCGACTTGCACTTGTGGGCGCGGCAGACGTGGTCGCGCACGTGCTCCTCGTACTCGTCGCGGAAGTTGGCGAGGGTGGAGAGAACGGGGTTGGGGGAAGTCTGGCCGAGGCCGCAGAGTGCGGTGTCCTTGATAACCTTTGCAAGGTTCTCCAGCTTGTCCAGGTCTTCCATAGTGCCGCGGCCCTCGGTAATCCTGGTGAGGATTTCCAGCATCCTGCGGTTGCCGATACGGCACGGGGTGCACTTGCCGCAAGACTCGTCTACGGTGAACTCCAGGAAGAACTTGGCCACGGACACCATGCAGTCGTCCTCGTCCATCACTATCATACCGCCGGAGCCCATCATGGAACCGGCCGCTGCAAGGTTCTCGTAGTCGATCGGGGTATCGAGGTGCTTCTCTGTGAGGCAGCCGCCGGAAGGACCGCCGGTCTGCACGGCCTTGAACTTCTTGCCGTTCTTGACGCCGCCGCCGATGTCGTAGATTATCTCGCGCAGGGTGGTGCCCATAGGAACCTCGATGAGGCCCACGTTGTTGATCTTGCCGGCCAGAGCGAACACCTTGGTGCCCTTTGACTTCTCCGTGCCGATGGATGCGAACCACTGGGGACCCTTTGTGAGGATGACGGGCACGTTGGCCAGAGTCTCCACGTTGTTGACGTTGGTAGGCTTGCCAAAGTATCCGGCCTCTGCGGGGAACGGCGGTTTGAGCGTAGGCTCGCCGCGCTTGCCCTCCATGGAATGGATGAGGGCGGTCTCTTCTCCGCACACGAATGCGCCGGCGCCGTAGCGGATCTCAATGTCGAAATTGAAGTCCGTGCCGAGGATGTTCTTGCCGAGCAGGCCGTACTCGCGGGCCTGGGCGATTGCAACCTGGAGTCGGTGCACCGCAAGCGGATACTCCGCGCGGATGTAGATGAGACCGTGGTTTGCGTTGATGCAGTAGCCGCAGATCATCATTGCCTCGATGACGGAGTTGGGGTCTCCCTCCATGATGGAACGGTCCATGAAGGCGCCCGGGTCTCCCTCGTCGGCGTTGCAGACTACGTATTTGTCGGGTGCGTCGAACTTGCGGGCGATCTCCCACTTGAGACCGGTGGGGAAGCCTGCGCCGCCGCGGCCGCGGAGGCCGCTGGCCTTGATGTCTGCCAGCACGTCCAGGCTGGGACGGGCGAGGCTGTCTGCAAGGGCTTTGTAGCCGTCGCGTGCGATGTACTCGAGAATGTTTTCCGGATCTATGAAACCGCAGTTACGCAGGGCGATACGCATTTGCTTGCGGTAGAAGTTCATGTGCTTGGAGTCGCTGATGTGCTCTCCGGAGCCGGGGTCTTTGTACAGGAGCCTGTTGACCTTGACTCCCCCGATGATGTGGGAAGTGACGATTTCTTCTACGTCTTCCGGGTGCACGGACGTGTAGAACGTATTGTCCGGCACGATCTTGACGATGGGACCTTTCTCGCAGAAGCCGAAGCATCCGGGGACTATCACGTCCACCTTGTCTGCGATTCCGTGTTCCTTGAGCGAAGAGCGGAAGTTCTCTACGATTTTTGCGCTTTCGGAGGCCTTGCAACCGGTACCGCCGCAACAGAGAATCTGCATGTGCGGGGTGCCCTTTTCCAGGCCGCAGGACACGTCTGCGGTCTGAAGGTTGCTTTCCTCCCTTACGGACAAAGCGTTGACAGCTTGCCGTCTGATGCCTTCAAGGGCATCTGCTGAGGTTATCTTCATTTTTGTAGGTAGAATATTGGTTCTAGTTTTCTAGCCTACAAAGATAAAAAAAATTATCTTTGCACATATGATAAAGAAGGTATTATTACTGGTTTTGGCCGCTGCGCTGCTTTGCGGCTGCCAGCTCGTGGCCCTGGACGACCTCGCCCCCGGAGAAGAAACCATCTCCCTGAAGGCCTCCGGAGAAGTATATAAGTTCCATTTTACTGCCAGCGGAGACTGGACTGCCAGCATAGACGACGACTCCTGGTGCAAGATAACCCCCACGTCCGGCAATGCCGGAGAAGCTACCATAAAGATATCCCCGTCCCGGAATTCGGAGCCGGAAAACCGTTCCGCCAACATAAGGATTTCCTGCCTGTGGGACGTCAAGAGCATACGCGTGGTGCAGGCCGCGGCTGAGACGGTGCTTATCAGCCCCAAGGAAATCAAGGCTCCGGCTTCCGGAGGCACCTTTGAGGTAAAGATAGAGCACAATGTCGATGTTGACGTAACCGCAAGCGAGGATTATTGGTATACCGTCTCTACAAAATCCTCCGGCACAAAGGCCCTGCAGGAGGATATCCTGGTAGTTACCGTGCAGCCTAGCCAGTACGGATGGCCGCGCGAGGGCGGCTTTACGGTGAGCAGCAGCGCCCTGACCGAGCGCGTGGCCGTGTATCAGGAGGCCGCAGATGTGTTCTCCCTGTCCGAATCCTCGGTAGAAGTTCCCTTCTCCGGCGGCAAGTTCTCCGTAACCCTTTCCGGAAAAACAGACTATCATATCAGTTCCATGCCCGAGTGGGTGCGCGAGCTCACGCAGGAAGGCCGTACGGAAACCTTCTACGCCAGTCCCAACGATTCAGAAGCCCCGCGCGACGGAATCATCGTCTTCTGCGACGACGGCGGCGTGTGCCTTCCCCTTACGGTCAAGCAGCCCGGCCGTCCCGGGTGGACCGCCTCCAAATTCAAACATATGTCGCTCATTATGCGGTTCACGGCAACCTGGTGCGGATGGTGCCCGCGTATGAACAAGACCGTCAAGAAGGCCCAGGAGCTCTATCCCGACAAGCTGCTCCACCTCGCTCTCCACGGCAACAGCAGCAGCCTTTACTTCTCCCCGACTAACGCGCTGATGACGCAATATCTCATAGAAGGGTATCCCACAGGTATAGTTGACGGCCGCATCCAGATAGACAACGGAGCCATCAATTCAACGGCACAATATATAGTCAGTTCCGCCAAGGAGACCGCCAGCGTCTACGGCACCGTAACGGGTGCGTCGGTAGAATCTTCACTGGACGGCAATACCCTGGAAATGGACGTCACGGTATATTCCCATCAGACCGGAGATTACAAGCTCACCCTTCTGCTGGTGGAAAACGGCATCAACACCGCCCAGGCCGATTACGAAGAGGGAAACCACTCCTCCTACATCCACGACGGCGTCGCCCGCCTTGCCGTAACCGCAATCGGCGGAGACCCGTTCAGCCTTGACGACGCTCCGGCAAACCAGACCTTCCATTATACAACCAAGCTGGACAGCAAGTGGAACGCCTCCAATGTACGCATCCTCGGCTATGTCCAGGCAAAATACGGTTCCCGGGCCAAGAAACGCAGCGGCAACTATGGCGAATACTACGTAGACAACTGCTTCCTTGCCGTGCCCGGCACCACCCTTAAACTGGAACTCGAATAACAGTCTTATGGAGAGCATCATTTATTTTGCCGGCGGCTGCTTCTGGGGCGTCGAGCACTTTTTCAAAGGGGTGGACGGCGTGCTGGCCACCATGCCCGGCTACGCCAACGGAACCATAGACAACCCGTCCTACGAGCAGGTCTATACAGATACCACCGGTTATGCAGAAACGGTGCGGGTGACCTACAACCCCTCGCGAGTGAGCCTGGAACGCCTCGTGAGGCTGTTTTTCGCCATCATCGACCCTCTGTCCCTCAACCGCCAGGGGCACGACGAGGGCACCCGCTATCGCACCGGCGTATACTATACGTCCCCCGAAGAACGGCCGGTGATAGAAAAGGTATTCGGCGAGGTTGCCGCCCGCGTGGGCGCTCCACCCGTGGTGGAACTTGAGCCCCTCCGCTCGTTCTGGAGCGCAGAGGAGCGCCATCAGGACTACCTGGACAAGAATTCCGGCGGCTACTGTCACCTTCCGCTCAAGGCCTTCCGCTACCTGCGCCTGTATCAGGATGTGGAGCTCATGCTCGGCGACGAGCCCGACCCTGTGGCGCGCCAGGCGGAGGCCGCGGCCCTGATTGCCGAGCGCATGCATTTCTTCTGGACCGGCTTCTACCGCGTTGCGGGAGAAGAACTGGTCCTCGGCCCTTTCCAGGGCCCGGCGGCTTGCCTGCGCATTGCCCGCGGCCGCGGCGTCTGCGGCACCGCCTGGCAGCGTGCTGCCACCGTAGTAGTTCCCGACGTGGAGGAGTTCCCCGGCCATATAGCCTGCAGCAGCCTCTCCCGCTCAGAAATAGTAGTACCCCTGATAAGGGAGGGTGCGGTAACCGCCGTGCTGGACATAGACAGCACCGAACTCCGCACCTTCGACAGCACCGACGCCATCTGGCTGGAGATGATCGCAGCTCTGGTCTGAACTTTGGCAAGGCTTTTGCAATTTCAGGGGTAAGTCATTAACTTTTTAAACACTTACTGCGATGAGAAATTACAATTACTACTTCAAGGCGCTTCTCGCGATGCTGATGCTCGTATCGGCGCCCGCGCTCGCGCAGTCAGGTGCACGGCGCAACACCACAGTCACCGAACGCCAGGAGGCAAATGCCGAGCGCAAACAGAACAAGGTCAACGAGGCCCAGAAATCGACCAATGTTGCCAGCCAGAGCGCAACCGACATCAAGCTCCGCAATCCCGGCGGCTCAGGTTCGGACCGCAGGAACGGTAACGAATCCGACAAGAATTCCGGCAACAACGGTGGCAATTACGGCAACGCCGCAGGCAATGCCAACTACAACGGCAACGCCAACTACAATGGCAACGGTAAGTCAAACGGCAGCGTCAATAACGGCAACCGCCCTCCTGTAAATAACGGTGGCAACAACCACGGAAAAAACAATGGAGGAAATTTCGGAGGCAATTATGGCGGCAACAACGGCGGATACAATAACGGAAACCACAACGGGGGCTACCCTGGCGGTTACGGCAAGAACTATCCGGGCTACCGTCCTTCCCTTCCCAACGTACGCAATTACAGCAGGGACGAGATCTACTACCGCACCAACGCGTCCTCGATAGTGCTCCGCACTCCTTTCCGTTCAAAGGACGAGGCCTACCGCTACGTAGAAATGCTGTTGCTGAGCAGCGACTACATAATCGGAACCTACGGTAACGGCTACAGTTGGATACAGAGCGAGGCAAGCTTCATTCCTACGCCTTATGACTGGACCAATCCGATGACCCACAATCAGTTCCGCATCAAGGTCAGCTTTGCCAAGAGCTTCGGCTATGTTCAGGTAACCATCAGCGGAGACTGGCGCGAATCAATACTTTCCAACAGGTACTCAGCCCTCAGGTTCCAGCCTAGCAACAGCTACAGCACCTACTACGCCTGGAACGTACTCGAGGACCTTGCAGAAAGCATCCCTCACAGCTCTCTCTCATACAGATAAGTCATACTTTCATTTTACGCAAAGGGGCGGCCGGGTGGGCCGCCTCTTTTTTATTCTATCGTAATCTCGTCTATGAAGATGTACGCCGGGTAGCCTGCGGCTGGGTGCCAGTCGGGGATGGCGCCGTAGTTCTCTGCCATAACCTTCACATAACGGGCTTCCACGTCAACGGGCACGGAGCATTCCCAGCGCTGGAGCTGCATGTCGCGGTCTCCGACGGGGGTCGGTACGGAAGCCACCGGAGTCCAGGAAGAGCCGTCTGAAGATACTGAATAATACACCGTCTTGGGCGACCATATCCAGGAGCGTGCGTCCTGGCAGAAGCCGGCGGCGATGCGGCTCAGGCGCCTGGGCTCCCGCAGGTCTACCACCGCCTCAAAGTCGGTGCCCTGGTAGCCCTGCCAGCCGCCGGTGCGCCAGTTGGTGCCGCCCAGGCGCCCGTCTATGAGCCCCTCGGGGCCGCCGGCGGTGTATTGGCGCGAGCACTTTGAGTATATGGTTATGTCTCTGTCGCTGAATATCTTGTTGACGCTGCTGTGGGTTGTAAAGCTGCGCTGGCAGTCAAGCTCGGAATAAGCGTCCATCGTGCAGCTGCGGTAAACAGTAAAAGGCTTGTCGTATTTCTTAAACGGCTCTTCTTCAATACGATACCAAATCTCCCCTTCGCCGGCCAAAGATACCTCCAGGCTGTCTGCAAACATCTCGCTTTCCATCTCGAACCAGGGGTTGAGCACGATGGTCTTGGGAATGGCCGTCATATGCGGAGATTGCCGGTCGGAGCCGGCAATGACGGGCAGACCCGGGCAGACGGGATAGCGCCCGAGGGCGCTGAGAACGTACCAGGCCGACATCTGGCCGCAGTCGTCGTTGCCGCAGAGGCCGTCGGGCGCCGAGGTGTACAGTTCCTCCATGATGCGGGAGACGGTGGCGGCCGCTTTGTCCGGCTTGCCGAGGGCGGCATACAGATAAGGTATGTGATGGCTCGGCTCGTTGCCGTGGGCGTACTGGCCGATGCATCCGGTAATGTCTGCCTGAGTGCGGCCGGTGGTGCCCTCCGGCGCCGCAAACAGGCCGTCCAGCCTCTCCAGGAAGGCATCCGCGCCGCCGAGCGCCTCAACCAGGCCGGCAATATCCTGAGGCACAAAGAAAGAGTACTGCCACGAGTTGGCCTCGGTATAGTTGTTATTGACTTCGCGTGGGTCGAACGGGCTGTACCAGTGGCCGTTGATGCGCGCACGCATGAATCCGGTGGAAGGGTCGAAGACATTGCGCCAGTACTGGGCGGAACGCATATAACGCTCATACTCCTCTTGCTTGCCCAGGTACTTGGCAACCTGCGCCACGCACCAGTCATCGTAGGCGAATTCCAGCGTCTTGGATACGCTCTCGTGCTCGTCGTCCGCCAGCACCAGGCCGTTGCGGCGGAAGCTTTCCATACCGTGTTCGGGCCTCAAGGAACTCGCAACCATGGCTTCGAATGCCTTTTCTACGTCAAACCCTCCTATCCCGCGGGCAACGGCGTCTGCAATAACGGGCACGGAGTTATAGCCTATCATGCAGTCCGTCTCCCAGCTGGAGAGCTCCCAGACCGGCAGCTTGCCGTTCTCTTCGTAGATGGATATCATAGACTTGATGAAGTCTGCGCTGCGCTCCGGCTCTATCTCGAACAGCAACGGATGCTCTCCGCGGAAGGTGTCCCAGGTGGAGAACACGGTATAGCGTTCCCAGCCGTCGGCCGTATGTATCTGCCCGTCCATTCCGCGGTAGCGGCCGTCGGCATCGGAATACAGCGACGGATGAATGCCGGTATGATAGAGGGCCGTATAGAAACGCCTCTTGTGCTCACGGTCTTTGAAGGGGCAGCTGAGTTTGCCCAAATATGCCTCCCACTCTGCCCGGGTGGCTTTTCTGAGTGCGCCTATGCTTGCCGGCCATTCGCTCTGCAGGTTGCCCTGCGCTCCCTCCTCGGACACGCTGGAGATTGCGGCGCGCAGAGTGACCTTCTTGCTGCGGAAGGTAAAACGCGCGGCCTTGCCTCCGTCCAGCAATTCGCATTCGGCGGCTTCTGAGAACTTGATATAAAAGAATACGTGCTGCCCGCTGGCCCAGCTGCTGGAGACGCGCTTGCCGCTCACCCAGTCCGGGCCATAGTTGATTGCGTATTCGTCCAGCGGATCCCGGTGGCGCAGGTCTATCGTTATGCTTGCGGGGCCCTTGCTGAAGGTGTATTCGTGCATCGCCACCCTGCGGCCTGCGGCAAGGCGGGCGCGTACGCCGTTGTCCAGCCGCACCTCGTACCAGCCCGGTTCCGCCTTCTCGTTCCTGTGGCTGAAGGTTGACGGGCCGTCGCCGGGAGTGACGAGGATGTCGCACCAGTCGTCGCACCCGGTGCCGCTGAGATGCGTATGGCTGAAGCCGTAGATGAGGCTGTCTGAATAATGGTAGCCGCTGCAGCCGTCCCAGTCGCCCGCATCGGGCCGGGTATCCGGGCTCAGCTGGATCATTCCAAACGGGGCGCACGCGCCTGGGAAGGTGTGTCCGTGGGCGTCGGTGCCCACAAAAGGGTCTGCAAAGCGGGTCAGTGCCGCGGCAAGGACGATGGTAAGGAGCGATATCATTGTATTACGATTTTCTTTCTATATCGGACCGTAAGCCAGAAGGCCCGGAAGGCGAGGTGGACGAAATAGGCGGCAAGGAGGATGTGGAGGCAAGCGTCGGCGCCGGGGGAGGCGAGGCCGGAGAAGGCAAACCATACGCCCAGGAACCCTATCATCGCCCCGAGCATGGAGGTGAAGAGGCTCCCGGACTCGGTTGCGCCAAGGTAGATGCCGTCCCAGGTGAAGGCGGCGCAGCCGATTGGAGGCATCACCAGCAGCCATGGCAGGAACTTGGAGCATGCCGTCACAACGGAGGTGTCGGAGCTGAAGAAGCGCAGCACGGGCACTCCAAGCACATAATACACCCCCACAAAGAGCACGGCCACCCCGAGGCTCCACACAAACACATACCTCACGGTCTTGCGCAGCATAGGCTCGTCGCGAGCGCCGATGAAGCGTCCGCTCAGCGCCTCGCCGGCATAGGCAAAACCGTCTGTAAAGTAAGAGAATATCATCAGTAGCTGCATCATTATGGACGAGCACGCCAGGAGCATGTCTCCGAACGTGGCGGCAATAATGGTGTAGCCCATGTAGATGGCGGTAAAGCACAGCGAGCGGCCCATCAGGTTGGTGTTCATCTTGAGGAACGGGCGCATCTGAGACCAGTGGAAGATGTCTCCAAGGTCGCTCCAGGCCACGGTGCGCAGCACCTTGCGGTACTTGAACGTGCATGCCAGTATTGCGAACAGCAGGCCGGCATACTGCGCCACCACCGTGCCTGCCGGGATGCCGTCGAACCCAAGCCCGCCCCAGCCGAACGCGCCGAAGCTCAGTATGATTGACGCCCCTATGTTGACGCCGTTCACTACGAGGTCAGTCCACATGGAACTCATTGAGTCTTGCATGCCCACGAACCATCCGCGGAATACCATCAGCGCTATGGTGGCCGGCGCCGCCCAAATCCTTATCAGGAAATACCTCAGGGCAAGCTCGCGCACCTCTTCAGTGGCGCCCACGAGCAGCATGCCCAGGCGGACCATAGGCGTTTGGATTGCCAGGATCAGCAGAGATATAGCCACGGCCAGCCCCATGCCACGCGTGAAGATGCGCGCGCAGTCGTGCGGGCTCTGACGGCCGAATGCCTGCGCCGTGAGGCCTCCCGTGCCGGTGCGCAGGAAGAAGAAGTTCCAGTACAGCAGGTTGAGGAGCATGGAGCCCACCGAGATGCCGCCGATGTACGCGGCTGCGCTGCCTCCTGGGAGGTGCCCCGCAAGAGCGGTGTCCACCATTCCCACAAGGGGCACTGTAAGGTTTGCAAGTATGCTGGGCACTGAGAGCCGCAGAATCTCGCGGTTGAGGGCCCGTCCTGTCATAAGATATGGTCGGCTGCGGCGCAGAGCGCCTCGTAAAACTCGGTGCCGAACGCCTCTGTAAGGGGCTTCTTGAGGAATTGATAAGCCCGGACGCCATCGCGGCGGCCCTTCTCGAACGCGGGCTTGCAGATGTCCCAGCGGTGCAGGTTGAGGGCCGTGCCGCCGCCCTTGAAATGCTTGACCCT
This sequence comes from Bacteroidales bacterium, assembly GCA_017616595.1. Taxonomy (GTDB): domain Bacteria; phylum Bacteroidota; class Bacteroidia; order Bacteroidales; family UBA932; genus Cryptobacteroides. Next base: position 19,265 of record JAFZXV010000127.1, on the reverse strand, counting down.
CACGGGGTAAAGCGAGCAGGAGGCCGGCTTGGTGCAGCCGCATTTCTCTATGGCGCAGAGGCAGCTGCCGTTCTGGTCGAACCTGGCAAATGCGCACACGCCGGAGCCCGGTACGAGCGGAGTCACCAGATCTCCTTCCGGGTCTATTTCAAAGAAACCGTTGAGCTGCACGGCGTCGCGCCCGGCCTGCTGCATCTCCTGGCTGTAGACGGGGTACTCCCTTTCCAGCCCCGGGAGCTCAGATTCGTCCAGCGGCGCTCCGGCATCGCCCACTATGCAGCAGGCGCCTTTGCAAACCGGATAGTCGCAGGCGAAGTACTCGGCAACCACATCCTCGGAAACCAGGATGTCGCCTATCTGGATGATGGTGCCGTGCGGATTGTTCATTGGACGGCGAATTCACATTTGCATCCGTCGAGTGCGGCAAACATTGCCTGGATGTCGGAGGCCCCGAGGGCGGAGGCGCGTGAGCCCTGGCTGTTGCCGATGTCGCGTCCGAGCGAGGTGCGATAGAGGATGAAGTCGCGCAGCGCGGCTGTGCTGGAAGAAGATGCCGTGCCTGAGCTCTTTACGGCCGCGCGTGCCCTTGCAAGCACTTCCGGTGAAATGCTGCCGGTTGCCAGACGGTTGACGGCGCTGCGTACTGCATTGAGCGCAACGGCCGGGCTTACGGCCCGCACGCCTTCCGGCAGGCCCCCGGGAGTAACGGGGTAGCAATATACGTACATTGCAACCATCTCTGCGGGCAGCAGTTCTGCATCTGCAGTAACCTGGAACCTGTATCCGTTGCCGGCAAGGCTGCGGGAGAGTTCCGCCTCCAGCGCGGCGCTGCAAAGCTGCAGCAATGAGTTGCCCTCTGCCGTAAATGGCCAAAGGGCGCTCATGGCAACGGTTACGCCGCGGTCTCTCCAGCCGCCGGTTGCGGAAGTCGTGCTCCAGCACTGACGCACGGGATATCCAGGCCTGGGACGGGCGACGCGCTGCTTGCCTGGGGCAAATCCGCCCAGCATCTGAGACACCATCCGGAAGGTGGTTGCCTCGTCCAGGTCTCCCGCCAGCACTATGGTGGCGTTGTTGGTACTCAGACCTTTGGTGGCCAGGTAACTGCCGACCCTCAGCGGGAAGTCGTCACCTGGGAGGCCGGGCATCTGGCCCCGGGTGTAAAGGTATTGGGGGCTCATCGCGCTGTCCAGACTGGCACGGATGCCGGAGGCGGAATAGCGGTCCCGGACAAGCCGAATGGCCTCTTCCGACCGGTAGCGGCCGAAGGCTTCCGGGTCCGGCTCCTGCTCCAACCCGAGGGCCTGGATGGTCTTGAGCACAAGGGAAAGGCGGTCGCTTGGAGCTTTGCCGGTGTAGCGCACGTCGGATATCAGCACGTCGCAATCGAGCGTTATTCCGTTCATCGCCAGCAGGTTGCGCAGGTGCTCGCCAGTCATTCCGGAGACTTTCTGCATTCCTGCCACGTCTGAAGCGAATGCCGATTCGGGCCCGGTTATGCCCTGGATTTCCGTCCATCCGCCCCTGACCAGATATCCGTAGTAGAAGGCCCCCTTGTCTGCCGTCTTCTTGAAGATTACGGATACGCCGTTGGAGAAGGTCCACATCTTGCCGCCGCTGAAGGAGTCGGTAGACGTGCTGCGCACCTTAACTTTGCCCTTGTGCTGCCTGAACAGCAGGGTGTCTTCCTGCGTCGGGATGTCCGGCGCTGCGGCAAAGCCCTTTTTCCACCCGTCGCTGAAGCGGGCCAGCACTTCGGCCTCGTCTGGTTTGACCATGCTGCGGGCGTAGATATGCAGGTTGCGGGTGGGGGAGAGCGTGGCCGAGATGTATCGGCTCAGCAGTTCCCGCTCGCGGTTGATATCGAGCCTGCGCCCCTGGAAAATCGCATTCAGGGTGGTTGCGGAGGCCAGATTCGCGCCATACAGGTAGGACGATATGCACTTGTCCAGGTATTCCTGATTGGACGGGGCGGAGTTGTTGCTGTCTCTGGCCGATGCTGCGCTCACAACGCTTCTGGAGAAAGTAGTCTCATTGGTGGTTACGCCTCCGTTGTCCAGCTCCGCCAGCACTCCGGCAACTGTTTCCACAGCATCGTACAGCTTGTCCGGCGCCGTATCCACGGAGAGCACGAAGAGCTCGTCTCCGGCTGTGCCGTCGCTGCCCACATAGCTGTAGCGGCAGTCTGCGAGGGGGATGCCGGCGCTGCTGAACGCCGCCCGGACGCGCTGGCGCAGCACTAGGTCGAACTCGGCGGCCAGCACCTTGCTCATCACCGGCTGGATGGTGTTCATCAGCCCGGGATCGGTGCGTGGCGAGCGATACGTTATGCGCAGGCTGCCGACGGGCCCGGTGGAGGTGGTTACCACGGCGCTGTCGTGCGGGTGCCATTCGTAAGAATACGCACTCTCGCAGGCGATGCGCTCCGGCACCGTCATCGAAAGTATGCGCAGGCGTTCGCGGATGGCGTTTACGTCTATGTCTCCGCTGATGACGATGGCCTGGCGATATGGCGATGCAAGTGTGATGTCCGTAAGCATCAGCAGCACGGAGTCGGCGGCGGGGGTGTCGGAAACCGGCACTCCTGCAAAACGCATTACCACGGCGTCCCGCTGGTTGCGGATGAACCCCCTTTCTCCGTAGTGCACGCCTATGTCGGCCAGGAAGCGCCAGGGTTTGCGGTTGCGGAAGTGGGGGAGACTCTCAAGGTCGTGACGGGGGTCGGACGATGCGGGGCGTGACGGCTGGACGATGGCGAAATCTGCATAGCCGGGCCGGCTTTTGGAGCTCACCAAATAATAGGAAACACCGTTGGGGAGTTCCCCGACGGTGATTTCCGAAGCCTTGCCAAGCGACGGCAGCTCCTGCGCCGCCAGACCGGCAGCGAGCAACTGCAGCGCGGCGGCTGCAAGTATCAGTCGTTTTAAAATCACGTCACGCCCTGCAGCAAAAATCGGTCCTACTTAATGAATTCGTGGGATGCGGTCATCATCTTGGGGTCGAGGGCCTCATCCAGCTTATCCTTAGACATATAGCCATGCTCGAGAACGAGGTCGTAGACGCTGCGGCCGGTCTCCAGGGCCTCTTTTGCCACCTTGGTGGAGGTTTTGTAGCCGATGTACGGGTTGAGGGCCGTTACAATGCCGATGGAGTTCTTGACCATCTCGTAGCAGTGGTCTGCGTTTACGGTGATGCCGTCGACGCACTTGGTGCGGAGGGTGTTCATCACGTTGATCAGCCAGGTCTGGCTCTCGAGGATGCTTTCAACTATGATGGGTTCCATGACGTTGAGCTGGAGCTGGCCGGCCTCTGCCGCGAATGCGACTGCGGTGTCGTTGCCGATGACCTTGAAGCATACCTGGTTGGTGACCTCCGGGATGACGGGGTTGACCTTGCCGGGCATGATGGAAGAACCGGGGGCCATAGGGGGAAGGTTGATCTCGTGCAGGCCGCAGCGGGGGCCGGATGCCATGAGGCGGAGGTCGTTGCAGGTCTTGGAGAGCTTGACGGCAAGCCTCTTGAGGGCGGCGGAGTAGCTCACGTAGGCGCCGGTGTCGGGCGTGGCCTCCACAAGGTCGGGGGCTTTGGCAAAGCTGTCTCCGGAGAACTCGCTCATAAGCTTGGTGCAGAGCTCGGCAAAGCCGGGAACGGCGTTGAGGCCGGTGCCGATGGCGGTGCCTCCCATATTGATTTCTTTGAGGAGCACGGCGTTGCGGTCCAGGTTGGCGAGCTCTTCCTCAAGGTTGTTGGCAAAGGCGTTGAATTCCTGGCCGGAAGTCATAGGCACGGCGTCCTGGAGCTGGGTGCGGCCCATCTTGATGATGTCTTTGAACTCCTCTCCCTTGGCGCGGAAAGATGCGATGAGGTCGCGCAGGGCCTTCTCGAGATGCTTGTTCATGCGGTAGAAGCAGTAGCGGAAGGCGGAAGGATATGCGTCGTTGGTGGACTGGGCGCAGTTGACGTGGTCGTTGGGGGAGCAATACTGGTACTCGCCCTTCTTGTGGCCCATGAGCTCGAGTGCGCGGTTGGCTATGACCTCGTTGGCGTTCATGTTTACGGAGGTGCCGGCGCCGCCCTGTACCATATCTACGGGGAACTGGTCGTGCAGCTTGCCGTCGACGATCTCCTGGCAGGCCTTTACGATGGCGTCGCCGATTTCCTTGGGCATCACGCCCAGCTGGGTATTTGCGGCTGCGGCGGCCATCTTGACGTATGCCATTGCAATGATGTACTCCGGATAGTCGCACATACGGGTGTTGGAAATCTTGTAGTTGTTCAGAGCGCGCTGGGTCTGGACTCCGTAATAGGCGTCGGCAGGAACCTGGAGTTCGCCGAGAAGGTCGCTTTCGAGGCGGAATTTGTCTTGTGTCATTTCTTATTATAATGGTTGTTTAGATGCAAAGGTAACAATTTGGCACGGGAAATGTAATAAAAATTGCTAAATTTGCCGTCCGAAACGGAAATTAATACAAATCAGAGATATGAAAAAGATTTTGCTTTCAGTCGCGGCCCTTTTTGCCGCAGCCGCAGTAATGTCGGCCCAAAGTATGGAAGACGCAACGGAAACCGCCAAGCTTGCAAACGAATCCCTCACCTCCGGTGACTACGCAACCGCACTTGCAGGCTTCCGTGAGGCCCTCACCATGGCAGAAGCCTGCGGAGACGATGGTCTCGAGCTTGTTGCCACCTGCAAAGGCGTAATCCCTTCCCTTCTCAACAGAATCGCAAAGCACGAACTCCAGGAGAACAACTTCGACGCAGCAATCGCCGGCTTCAACGAGGCAGTGGCGGTAGCAGGTGAGTACGGTGCAGAGGATATCGCAGCAGAGGCCGCCGGCCTCATCAAGGAGTCCTACCTCCGCAAGGGCAACTCTCTCCTTAACAGCAAAGACTTCGCAGCCGCAGCAGAGGCTTACACCAAGGTGCTCGAAATCGAGCCCGCCAACGGTGTGGCAGCCCTCCGCAAGGGTATGGCACTTGAGAATGCAGGCAATGCCGCAGAGGCAGAAGAGGCCTACAAGCTCGCCGCAGAGAACGGTCAGGAGAAGAACGCTAACGCTTCCCTCGGCAAGATGTATCTCAAGCGCTCCGTGGCTTCCCTCAAGGGCAAGAAATATGCAGACGCCGTAAAGGAGGCCGTTGCAGCCAACGAGTACGCTCCCAACCCTCAGGCTCTTCAGATTGCCGGTCAGGCTTCCCAGCTCAGCGGCAAGAACGCAGACGCCATCAAGTACTTCGAGCAGTATCTTGAGGCCGCTCCTACCGCCAAGAACGCAGGCCAGATTGCATACACCGTGGGCGCCCTCTATCAGAACGCCAAGAACAATGCAAAGGCCAAGGAGTTCTTCCAGAAGGCTGTTGACCTCGGCTACGCAGACGCAAAGGCTGCCCTGAGCGCCATCAAATAAAATGTTGCCCCTCGAGCTCCTAGCTCCTGCCAGGGACAAAACGGTCGGCATCGCGGCTATAGACTGCGGTGCCGATGCCGTTTACATTGCCGGCCCCTCGTGGGGCAACCGCTATGCCGCCGGCAACAGCCTGGAAGACATCCGGGAGCTCTGCGCGTACGCCCATCAGTTCGGCGTGCGCATCTACTTAACCGTCAATACTTTAATAAAAGACGACGAGTGGGACGGCGTGCACTCCATGATGCTTGCCGCCCAGGATGCTGGGGTAGATGCATTCATCTTCCGCGAGGAGCGTCTGCTGGAGTGGCCCGATATTGTGGTCCCCATGCACGCTTCTACCCAGTGCTCCATCCGCTCCGTAGAGGCGGCAAAGCACTTCGACGCCCTCGGTTGCCGCAGGCTTATCCTCGAGCGCGGGCTTTCTCTCCAGGACGTACGCGACATACGTGCCGCGGTGGGCTGCGAGCTGGAATTCTTCGTGCACGGGGCGCTCTGCGTGTGCTACAGCGGCGAGTGCCGTCTGTCTGAATATCTGGACGGCCGCAGCGCAGACAGGGGCGAATGCATCCAGGCCTGCCGGTCGCTCTACGACCTTGTAGATGCCGACGGCAAGGTGCTGGTGCGCAGCAAGGCCCTGCTGTCTTTGCGCGACTTCAAGCTGCTCGGGCGCCTGGAAGAGCTGGCGGTGGCCGGCGTGTGCTCCTTCAAGATAGAAGGCCGGCTGAAGAACGAGACATACGTGCGCAACGTCGTGCGCGAGTACAGCCTTGCGTTGGACGCCCTGGTGGCCCGCGAGCCGGATAAATACTGCAGGGCGTCGTTCGGCCGCGTTTCCGGAGGCTTTGTGCCTGATTCGGACAAGACCTTCAACAGGGGCTACACCGAGTGGTGGCTGGACGGCAAGCGCGGCAGCTGGTCTTCCATGGACGCTCCAAAGTCGATGGGGGAGTACGTGGGCGACGTCGAGTCCGTAAAGCCGTCTGGAGACGGCTTGCGCGTCGTCCTGAGGCCGGCGGTGCGGGGGCTTCAGCTCGCCAACGGCGACGGATTTGCCTTTGTGGACGGCTCCGCGGTGCGGGGCGTGCGGGCAGACCGCTGCGAGGGGCTGGCCATCTTCTGCAAGAAGACGCCGGGCCTGCGCGCCGGCGTGCGGATGTTCCGCAACCTCAACGCCGCGTTCGAGCGCGAGGTGGACGCCAGGCGTCCCAGGCGCGAGGTGAGCGTAGCGCTCGACGTGTCCGTGCATGGTTCGTTTGTGATTGATATAGATGCTGTTACGGAAGACGGGCGCAGCGTGCGCAGCAGCTTCAACGCCGACGTGGAGAAGGCGGAGAACCGCGAGCGCGCCGAGGCTATGCTCCGCGAGCAGCTGGGCAAGCGTTCCGGCGTCTACAACTTCTCCGTGCGCTCGGTTGACGCTCCCGGCGCATTACCCCTGCTGAGTGCCTCAACCATCAATTCCATCCGCCGCTGCATCGCGTCCGATATCCCGGATAGTCGGAGAGATATGCTTTCTCCCGCAGAAGTCTCTCCCGCAGACGTCGCTGACGCTCCCCCTCCCACAAGTGGGCCCCTCCCGCTCCAAGCCGCGGGCGGCAATGCCTGCGGGAGAGACTTCTGCTCCCGAAAGCGTCTGCCTTCATCTGAACCGTTAATGCGGACTCGGTACTGCATCAAGTACGAGCTGGGGATGTGCCCCAGGCACCAGGGCGCCAAGGCCACGGGGCCGCTGTTCCTGGTGAACAACGGCAGGCGGCTGGCGCTGGGCTTTGACTGTGCAAAGTGCGAAATGACTGTAGATAAAGTGTAAGACTATGGCAGACAACGATTGGAAATCCCGTCTGGGTGTGGTTTATTCCACAAATCCGGACTTTCAGTATACCGAGGCTGCGGCTCCGGAGCCGCAGACGCTTGCGCCGGCAAAGCAGCGCCTCATAGTGCGCATAGACCGCCGCCAGCGCGCCGGCAAGCAGGTAACGCTTGTGGAGGGCTTTGTGGGCACGCAGGAAGACCTTGCCGCCCTTGCCAAGACCCTCAAGACTAAGTGCGGCGTGGGCGGAACCGCCAAAGACGGAGAAATCACCATCCAGGGAGACCTCCGGGACAAGGTAACCGCTCTGCTCGTCTCTATGGGATATAACGCAAAAAGAGGAAACTGATGCCCGATCTGTTCAGCAGCAAACTGGAAATGTCTACGGTGCCGCTGCCGCAGGAGGCTTCTGCCGTGCTGTGGAGCGACATACTCGTGAACAGGGTTGCCGTCATCCTGGCAATCGTGCTGCTGCTCATAGAAATATCGGATATCCTAATCCTTATCCCGCATCTGTTCCGATGCCTGCCATTCTGGAAGGGCAATATGGAACTGGAGCATAGCGTGAGCGTATCCCGCACACGCAACACCGTGGCCCTGGTTGCGGTGGTGCTTTTCTGCGTGGTTGCAGATGCGTACTCACTCTTCGACCCGTCCTGGCGCACTCTGGCTCCTCCTGAATACAGCCTGCTGCTTACCGCGGCGATAGTTACCGGTTTTTTTGTGATCCGCGGGCTTTTTTACCTGGTGTCTCCTCTGCGCAGCCGGACGGCGGAGTTCGCCTGCACGGTGAGGCATACTTTCTTTAATTATTTCATCCTTTTTGCCCTGCTCGCAGTGGTAACGGCAGTGCTTATGGCAGCGCTCGGAGCAGGCGTCAGGGCCGCCCGTGTGGTGCTTATCGTAGAAGCCTCTGCATTTTACCTGTTCAATATTCTGCGCACCAGTCAAATTTTGTCTTCCCGCTATGGGGTTTTCGCAACATTTTTGTATCTTTGCGCCCTTGAATTTTTGCCCGCAGGCATTTTGATAGTGACGTGTACCCGATGAAGATATTAGTTTCACAGAAAACCCCCTCTAACCTCAACGCTTACAAAGCGTTAGAAGAAAAGTACGGAGCCACCATAGAGTTTGTTCCCTTTTTCCTTATAGAGCCCCTCAGCGCCAAGGAATTCCGTTCCCAGCGCATCAATCTTCCAGATTATACAGCAATAGTTTTCTCCTCCAGGCACGCAATCGACGCATACTTCAAACTGTGCGAAGAAATGCGCTTCAAGGTGCCCGAGACAATGAAGTATTTCTGCACCACAGAGCTGGTTGCACTCTACCTCCAGAAGCACGTGGTGTACCGCAAGCGCAAGATTTTCTTCGGCGACGGCACCCCCTCGAGCGTGGTTTCCCTCATCGGCCCCAAGCACAAGGGAGAGAAATTCCTCATCACCACCTCCGACGAGGCCAACGGCAACCGTATGGCAGCCCTCTTCGAGAAGGCCGGACTGGACTTCACCGTGTCTGTTATGATCAAGTCCGTCGTGCAGGACATCTCCGGGCTCGACCTCAGCCAGTACGGCGCCCTGGTGCTGTACAACCCCTACGACCTCAAGTCGCTCCACGCATCGTTCCCCGAGTTCGAGCAGGGCAGCCTGGCAATCATCTCCTACGGCAAGGGCATTTCCACCGCGCTCAGCGAGGAAGGCCTCAAGATTGCCGTTCAGGGCCCGTCCGAGGATGTGCCCTCCGCCGCAAAGGCCATTGACGTCTTCCTGAGTTCCAAGTAAGATGCCCGCCACGCTCCCAAAGGCGGAAAGGCTTTGCGGCCGTACTGCCATAGGCACCCTTATGAGCAAGGGAAAATGGGAGCGCACCGCCCATCTGCGCTGCTGCTATCTGAGCGGCAACGGTTTGGAATTCAGCCGCTTGATGGTGTCTGTGCCCAAGCGCTGGTTCAAGCGCGCAGTTAAGCGCAACCTCCTCAAACGCCGCATGCGCGAGGCCTACCGGCTCCAGAAGGAGCTGCTGGGCCCGGGCTTCGATATCCTTTTTAATTATAATGCCCAGGAGATTGCCGACTTTGAGACTATCCGCTCGGAAGTGGCAGGCATCCTTGGCAAAATAGCCTCAAAATGACCTTCGGCGGCGTACTCAAGAGGGTGCTTTCGGCCCCCTTCATCCTGCTGATCCATTTCTACAGGCTGTGCATCTCGCCGTTCACCCCGCCGAGCTGCCGCTTCACCCCCACCTGCTCCCAGTACGCCCTCGAAGCCTTCCGCAAGTACGGCCCCCTCAAAGGCGGCTGGCTCTCCCTCAAACGCATCCTCCGCTGCCACCCTTGGGGCGGCTCCGGCTACGATCCGGTTCCGTAGCCATTATCCGTCATTGCCTCTTAGTGCGACTGGTGGTCCGGACGATGGACCACCAGTTACAATTATGCTGCTTTTTTGCGCCTGGTGGTACAGAGATTGGACCACCAGGCACACCATTCATAGAGAAAGGCAATAAGGTATGCTCGATGGGGTTTTGGTTGATTTTCTTGAAAATATTTTGTTTTTCGATAAATTATTATTTTATTTGCAGAAAATAACCTGCAAAACAATATTTATTATGATTGAATGGTGGAACACTTTGAGCGCGATGATGAAGGTCCTTTGGGCGATTACCCTCACGGCTTCGCTGATATTCGTCATCCAGAGCGTACTTACTTTTATAGGTGCGGATTCCGACTCCGGCCTTGACGGGGGAGCCGATGGGCTCGACGGTGCAGACGCATCGGGCCTCGACGCCTCGGACGCCTCCGACTCCGGTCAGGGCCTGCTGACGTTCCGCAACTTCGTCAACTTCTTCCTGGGCTTCGGCTGGTCGGCCATCCTGCTCCGCGGCAGCATCGGCTCCACTCCGTTGCTCATCATCATCTCCATCGTCATCGGCGTTGCGCTCGTCGCACTCGTGATGCTGCTGTTCAAATGGCTCAGCGGCATGCAGCAGGCGGGCAACATCAACGTCTTCAAGTCCGCCGTGGGCTGCGAGGGCAAAGTTTACCTTACCATTCCCGGCGAGCGTGCGGGATCGGGCAAGGTGCAGATTACCATCAACGGCGCCGTGCGCGAGTACGAGGCCGTTACCGACGGCCCCAAGCTCGCTACCGGCACGGGCATCCGCGTGGTGGAGGCCATCAGCGCAGACACCCTTCTTGTAGAACCCCTTGAATCAATCATCATCTAATACATAACAGCTATGCCACTCTATCTTTTACTGATTATCGTATTCGTCCTGTTCGTTACCTTTGCGGCAATCCTCCGCAGGTACCGCAGGTGCCCCTCAGACAAGATCCTCGTCATCTATGGTAAGACCGGCCGTGCAACGTCCGCCAAGTGCATCCACGGCGGCGCCGCCTTCATCTGGCCCGTGTTCCAGGATTACTCCTACCTCGACCTCAAGCCCATCAGCATCGAGTGCAACCTGCAGAACGCCCTGAGCAAGCAGAACATCCGCGTAGACGTTCCCTGCCGCTTTACCGTGGGTATCAGCACCGAGCCCGACGTCATGACCAACGCCGCAGAGCGTCTGCTCGGTCTCACAACGGACAACATCCAGAATATCGCCACCGATATCCTCTTCGGCCAGCTGCGTCTCGTCATCGCAACTATGGACATAGAAGAGATCAACGCCGACCGCGACAAGTTCCTCGCCAGCGTTTCCGCCAACGTGGAGGCTGAGCTCCGCAAGATCGGTCTCAAGCTCATCAACGTAAACGTTACCGATATCCGCGACGAGTCCGGATACATCGAGGCCCTCGGTAAAGAGGCCGCCGCCAAGGCAATCAACGACGCAAAGAAGTCCGTTGCAGAACAGAACCGTTATGGTGAGATCGGTAAGGCCGAGGCCGACCGGGACAAGGACATCCGTATTGCAGAGACCTCAAGGGACACCCGTATCAATACCGCTCTGGCCAACGCAAAGGCCGTCGAGGGAGAGAACAGCTCCAAGATCGCCATCGCCCAGTCCGATGCAACCCGTCGCGAGAAGCAGGCAGAGGCCGAGCGCCTCGCCGTGGCAGCGGAGAAGGTGCAGGCCGCAAAGGCTCTCGAGGAGGCATACAAGAGCGAGCGTGACGCCGAGCTTGCCCGTGCCGAGCGCGAGAAGGCAACCCAGCAGGCCAACATCGTGGTTGCAGCTCAGATAGAGAAAGAGAAGGCCATAATCGAGGCAGAGGCCGAGGCCGAGCAGCTCCGCCGCAAGGCAAAGGGTGAGGCCGATGCAATCTACGCCAAGATGGACGCACAGGCACGCGGTACCCTGGAGATCCTCTCCAAGCAGGCAACCGGTTTCGGTCAGCTGGTACAGGCCGCAGGCGGAGACGCCCAGCAGGCAATCACCATGCTCATCACAGACAAGCTGCCTCAGCTGGTCCGCACCCAGGTAGACGCCATCAAGGGCATCAAGATAGACAAGGTTACCGTATGGGACGGCGGCAATTCAGAGAACGGCAAGACCGCAACCGCAAACTTCGTTTCCGGTCTCATGCAGTCCGTACCCCCGCTCCAGGACCTGTTCAAGATGGCTGGAATGGAGCTCCCCGGATACCTTAAAGGAGAGGCAAAGCCCGAGAAGCCGGCCAAACCGGTAAAGGAGGATAAGTAAAATGATAGTCATAAATCTGGACGTGATGCTTGCCCGGAGGAAAATGTCCTCCGGGGAGCTGGCCCAGAAAGTAGGCATCACGGCCGCAAATATCTCCATACTCAAGACCGGAAAAGCCAAGGCCATACGCTTTTCGACCCTCGACTCCCTTTGCGCAGCACTGGACTGCCAACCGAGTGACATCTTAGAATACCGCCCTGATTAACCGCTGATAATCAGTGCCTTACGTTGCGACCTTTGGGAAATTTTCCCAGAGGTCGTTTCGTATGTGGTTTATTTCCAGCAAAATCAGTAACTTTGTAAGCTATGAACGATAAGAAATTTACACTCTGGCACCGGATTGCGGCCCTTGTGGCGTTTGCAGTCTCGGCCGTTACATACCTCCTTACCATAGAACCGTCCGCATCGTTCTGGGATTGCGGAGAATTCATCGCATCGTCGTACAAGCTCGAGGTGGGCCACCCGCCGGGAAACCCCGTCTTCCAGCTCATCGCCCGCTTCTTTACGATGTTCGGAGACAATATGCACGCGGCCATCCTGGTCAACTCGATGAGCGCCATCTGCTCGGCCCTCACCATTATGCTGCTGTACCTCACCATAGTGTGGTTCATCCGCCGCATAATCAAGACCGATTCGGTGGGGGGAGCCCTTGCGGTCATCGGTTCCGGCCTCGTGGGAGCCCTCGTGTACTGCTTCTCAGACACCTTCTGGTTCTCCGCCGTAGAGGGCGAGGTCTATGCAATGTCGTCTCTGTTCACCGCCCTCGTATTCTGGGCGATGACTATGTGGTACGACCACGCGGACGAGCCGCACTCGGCACGATGGATAGTGCTCATAGCGTTCCTGATGGGCCTCAGCATCGGCGTGCACCTGCTCAACCTGCTTGCCATTCCCGCCATCGTCTTTATGTATTACTATCGCAAGATGGGTGGCGTGCGCTTTACCTTCTGGCAGTTCGTAAAGATTTTCGCCATCGGCATACTTATCGTCGGCTTCCTGGTGTTCCTGTACATCCCGTACCTGCCCAAGATTGCGGCATACTTCGACCTGTTCTTCGTCAACGTGCTCGGATTGCCGTACAACAGCGGAGCGGCGTTCTTTATGGTGGCTCTGCTGGCACTGTGCTTCTGGGGCCTTTTTGCCACCCTGCGCAAAGAGAAGGCGTTCCTCAATACGGCACTGCTGTGCATCACCATGATCACCATCGGCTTCTCGGTGTTCACCATCGACGTAATCCGCTCCTGCGCCAAGACGCCTACCAACGAGTATCAGCCAGACAATGCCTTTACGCTCGTGCGCTACCTCAGCCGCGAGCAGTACGGCAGCACCCCGCTTATCTATGGCCAGTATTATGACGCTCCGTACGAGCTCAAGAGCTCTACGTATTGGGCTCCCCTCGGAGGCAAGTACAAGAAGGTGGACGGCCCCGTAGATGCCAAATACGACGCCACCGGCAAGATGCTGTTCCCCAGGATGTGGAGCCCGTCGCCGGACAACCGCAACCAGGATTTCTACCGTGCCTATACCGGCGGCCGCGGCAAGAAGATTGCCGGAGCCAAGGACCGCAAGCCCACGATGGCGGCCAACCTGTACTATTTCTTTGACTATCAGCTCGGTTGGATGTACTGGCGCTACTTCATGTGGAACTTCGTCGGCCGCCAGAACGAGATTCATTCCCCCACGCCGGGCAATATCTTCCACGGCAACTGGGAGAGCGGCGTGGGCTTCATAGACCATATCCGCCTGGGAGACCAGTCCAACGCTCCCGCCACGCTCGCGGGCAACAAGGGCAAGAACCACTATTTCTTCCTGCCGCTCCTGCTTGGCCTGCTGGGCCTTTTCTTCCAGTTCGACCGCGACAAGCGCGGTTGCTGGCTCAACTTCCTGATGTTCTTCATGACGGGCATCGCCATCGTCATATACCTTAACCAGCCTCCTTATCAGGTGAGGGAGAGGGATTACGCGTACGCCGGCTCCTTCTACTTCTTTGCCGTCTGGTGCGGTATGGCGGTGGCTGCCATATACAGCTGGATAGACAAGGCGCTCAAATCCCGCGGCGGCGCCCCTCTGGCCGCAGGACTAACCGTTCTGTGCCTCTGCGTGCCTGTGCTCATGGCCGCCCAGAATTGGGACGACCACGACCGCTCCGGCCGCCGCACCGCTGTGGAGCTTGCCCGCAACTACCTTAATTCCGTGGGTCCCAACGGCATCCTTATAACCCACGGAGACAACGATACCTTCCCTCTCTGGTACGCACAGGAGGTGGAGAACGTGCGTACGGACGTCCGCATCTGCAACACATCGCTCCTTGGCACCGACTGGCATATAGACCAGATGAAGTGGGCTTGCAACGAGTCAGCCCCGCTCGACCTTTCGGTAGGTCCCGACCAGTACCTGTACGGCACCAACGAGTACATTCCCATTGTGGATTCGCGTGGCGGCGAGATGTCCATATCGGACCTCATGCTTCTCTTCCGCCATCCCGATGTAAGGCTCCCGATGACCAGCGGCCGCAAGGTTGATTACATCGCCTCCCGCAAGATAGTGTTGCCTGTCAACAAAGAGAACGTCATATCTTCCGGCATCCTGGCCGCCAAGTATGCAGACATGATTCCGGAGAGCATCGTGCTGACTATTCCCGAGGGCAAGGACTATCTCACCAAGCCCGAGCTATTTATGCTCGACCTGCTCAGCAACTATAAATGGGACCGCCCCATCAATATGCTCAACATGGGCGGAGACCTCAATATCGGCATCAAGGACTATCTGGTAAACGATGGATATTCCTACAAGTTCGTGCCTGTCCGCAACAAGATGTCTATGACCGATGCAGGATTTGTAGATACAGACGAGCTGTACCGGCTCATGACCGAGGTCTATTCCTGGGACGCAATTGGTGCAGACCACTATTTTATTGATTACCAGCACATTTACACCAACCTTGGCGTGATGTCGCCCCGCAGTGTGTTCCTTACCGCAGCCAATGCTTTCATCGACGCCGGAGAGAACGCCCGCGCCGCGGAGATGCTGGACCGCTGCTGCGAGGTCATGCGCCGCTATCCGCTGGAAAGCATACCTCTGGATATGAACACCAACGACTTCCTGGTGATGAACATAATAGAAGACTATTACAAGCTCGGGCTCGACAACAAGGCCACGGCCCTTGGCGCCACCTTTGCTGCAGACCTGCTGGAGACTACCCGCTTCTATATAGAGTTCTTCGAGTTCGGAAAAGACCAGTTCGACACCTGCGGAAGCTACATCTACTACCTTGCAGACATCTTCAAGAAATACGGCCAGAAGGATATGGCCGCCAAGCTCACCGACTCCCTTTCCCAGATGATAGACTGGGCTTCAGGCGGCGGGGCTTAAAAAATCGTATATTTCTTAAAGAATCGTAAAAATGTGACGAATGACGGGGCTCCCGTAGCGGCGATTCAAGGATTTTTCTTTTCCTTTGCAAAAAATCGCCGCTATGAGAGCTTCATCTTCTTTCCGTGGCAGTATATGTGTCACTTTCATAGTTCAATTAGTTGTTTCCGGCACGTGCTCCTGTACGCTGCTGGATCCACCGTTAGGTTTAGGTTTTCCACGGCAAAGGGAGGGGCTCTCACAGCAGGCGTCTAATCAGACCGGGATATCGGTCCGGGATACGCTTCTGCTGGTCTCCGCCGTATGTTTTCCGGAATCCTATGACTGGCAGCGGGATACAGCATACGGGCAGGTTCCGTGCACGCTCAAACTCTATGGCAACGGAAAGGAACTGCTGTCCGTTGACGGCGGGCCAGGCACCGGCGTGAGTGCGGCATTCGACGGTCATCACATAATCGACGGCTCATTATATACAGTATATTCCGACGGTTCCGGCACCATAGTCGGGCGGGACGGCGTTCGGTTGGCCCATTGGCCGGAGAGTGAGGTTGTTTGCGGCATTCTGAACAGCGCCGACGGTCTCTACACCCTCGGAACGGACTTCGACGGCACCCTGACACTAAGGTGCGACGGGCGTGCGATGTATTCCGTCTCCGGGGGCATTCCCTTCGGCGGATTCGGGGCAGATACGTACGGCCCTACTGGTGCGCTGTACGAAGACGGCGGCGCAATTTGCTTTGCGTACAGGCGCAAGGCCGCGGGCGGCTGGACGGTAGGCATCGTAACGGACGGAGTTGCCTCCGATCTGCAGGCTGTCCGATACAACCGTTCCGCCCTCGACGCCCGGCGTATCGGCGGCAGGAACGTTGTGCTGTTTGACGATGCCGGCAGCACCTCGATAAGGGTAGACAGCCTGTCCCGCAACATCACCCAAACCATAGGCGCAAGCTGGACGGAGGCTGGAATCGTAGAGTGGAACGGCGCTTTGTCCGCCCTTGGCCGGTGCGAGATCTTTGTCTCTCACCGGTTCGGCTACGGAGTAGGCAACGCACGCAGTTTCAAGGAGATAGAGGGGCCTCCGGATTATGTTTACATCGACGGTGACGGCAGCTTGGTGCCCCTGAGCCTTGCCGACTACCCGGAGTGCCGTTTCTTCGGGCGCAGCTGCGGAGCGGTGCACCATGGGGAACTGGCATTAGCCCTCACACCCAAGGACGGCAGCAGCCCTTACGTTCTTTATAAAGGACGCCGGACGGAGTTTCCGGTGCACGGCTTCCTTTCCGGCGTGTCTTTCCAAATACCTGAATGATATGCTTGTACGCACGTATTCCGCCAAATGCGTCGGCATAGATGCCGTATGCGTTACCGTTGAGATCAGCATCGACCGTGGCATCGGAATCCACCTCGTCGGGCTCGCAGACGCTGCCGTAAAAGAGAGCCTCCTGCGTACCATGACGGCACTGCAGTCGCTTGGGTACCATATTCCGGGCAAGCGTATAGTCATCAACCTGGCACCCGCCGATTTGCACAAGAATGGCAGCGGCTACGATATCCCCATCGCCATAGGCATCATTGCCGCATCGGAGCAGAAGGTGCTGCCGCTGGTCAGCCGGTACATGATGACTGGTGAGTTGGGGCTGGACGGCAGCGTGCGCGAGATTCCCGGGGCGCTGCCTTTTACGGAGCTGTCTCAGAAAGAAGATTACGACGGCATTATCCTGCCGCTCGCATCCGCCCTGGAGGCCGCGGAGCTACGCCAGAAGCCGGTTTATGGCGTACAGTCACTCTCCGACGTGGTGCGCATATTGGAAGGCATAGAAGACTGCTCCGACCTTCTGGTCTGGAACAGCCCCGACTACAGGCGGGTAACTGCACCGGAAAACCGGGCCCTGCAGGTGATGGACTTTTCCGACATAGTTGGCCAGGAAGGCGCCAAGCGCGGGATGGAGATTGCCGCGGCCGGAGGGCACAATATAATTATGGTCGGTCCTCCCGGGAGCGGCAAAAGCTCGCTGGCAAAGGCGCTTGCGGGCATACTTCCACCGATGACCCGGGAAGAAAGCCTGGTGACATCCAAGATTTTCAGCATTGCCGGCAAGGGAAGTATGCGCTACGGCCTCATGGACCGGCGCCCCTTCCGCTCCCCGCACTATTCCGCATCTTTGGCTGCCATCATCGGTGGCGGGGCGGGAGACGGAATCATCCCCGGAGAGATCAGCCTGGCCCAGAATGGTGTGCTCTTCCTGGACGAGATGAGTCTGATGCCCAAGAGCGTGATAGAGGCCCTGCGCGGGCCGATCGAAGACCGCAAGGTGGTGATTTCCAGGCTAAAGGCAAAGGTTGAGTATCCGGCGTCGTTCATGCTTGTGGCGGCATCCAATCCCTGCCCGTGCGGTTATTACGGTGTGCCGGACAGGTGCACCTGCACCGTAACCCAGCGCCTCAACTATATGGCGCGCCTGAGCGGGCCGATAATGGACAGAATCGATCTGCAGGTGACAGTCGCACCCGTGCCGGGGCATGCGATCCTCGGTGCTCCCAAAGCGGAATCGAGCGCCGCAGTGGCTGCGCGTGTGCAGAAGGCCCGTGAACTGCAGTTGCACCGCTTTGCCGGAATCGGCATCCAGACCAATGCAGAAATGACAAACAAGCTCATAGAGCGCTTCTGCCCGCTTTCCAAAGACTGTCAGGAAGTGCTTGTAAAGATGATGGACAAGCTTGGCCTGTCTATGCGCGCCTATTTCCGTATAATCCGTGTTGCCCGAACCATCGCAGACCTTGCCGGGTCAGCAGACATTTCCGTCGCCCACCTCACCGAGGCCGCCGGCTACCGCTTCCTCGACCGGACGAATATTTTGAAATAATGTTTTATAATAGTACTATTTTTAGTATCTTTGCGATGAGTTCGAAGAAGAAACTGATCAGACGTTTTAGCAATATACCCACTGACTTTACTTTTGATGAGCTGGTGCGATTGTTTGCAATCTTTGGATTTGAGTTGGACAATAAAGGCAGAACATCCGGCTCGCGCGTTGAGTTTATTAGGGGTGTTGAGACGTTTAAGATGCATAAACCGCATCCGGGAAACATTGTAAAGCAGATTGTGTTAATGGATATTTACCGTTTTTTATACTCTAAAGACAATGAGTTATTTAAAATATAAAGGTTATACCGGTAGCGTTGAATTCGATGCTGAGGACAATTCTTTTTATGGAAAAGTATTGGGATTGCATCGCGACGGAATTCTGTTCGAGGGAGATAGTGCGGATGAAATCAAGAAGGATTTTGAAGAGTCAATAGATGAATACCTGGAATCTTGTGCACAACGTGGCGTAGAGCCGGAGAAGCCCTACAGCGGCAAGCTGGTACTTCGAATGGAGTCCGACCTTCACGGCGAGGCCGCCGAGCGCGCAGCGAGCCTCGGCATAAGCCTCAACGAGTTTATCACCCGCGCCATAAAGGGGGCGCTGGCAAAGTAAGGATTAGTCTTCCAGTGTGATGGTGCGAGAGCCGTCCTGATTGACGGCTATGCGGGCGCGTAGGGTTTCTTCCGGGAGAAGGGGTTCTACGTTCTCCGGCCATTCCATGAGGCAGAGGGCGCCGCTGTCAAGATAGTCGTAAAGGCCGATGTCGAGAGCCTCCTCCAGACGCTCAATGCGGTAGAAATCAAAATGATAGAGCGGTTCTCCGGATGCTGTGCGATATTCGTTGACGATTGCGAACGTGGGTGAGCTGACGGCATCTTCCCTCACGCCAAGGACTTTGCACACAGCGGTAATAAACGTTGTTTTGCCGGCACCCATAGGGGCGTAGAATGCCACCAGGCGCCGATCCCCGATTGCCTCGAGGAACTCGCGGGCGGCATCTTCCAGTCCGTCCAGAGATGTAATGATAATAGATTTCATTCCGGCACAAATATACGAAATTGGCAGGATAAAAAACCAGGGGCATCCGAAATCGGACGCCCCTGGCGGTTATAGAGAGGTTAGAATTGTGTGATTTTTACCTTCTCTCTTCGCGACGGCCGCCACGGCGGT
>JAFZXV010000126.1 GCA_017616595.1 Bacteroidales bacterium | reverse complement strand
CCAGCATCACGGAAAGCAGCGCCAGGATGCTCAGGAAGCGGTACCAGTCCCACGCATCGGGGAAAACCTGCCCGATGGCAATGAAGCTGCCGACCGATTTGTAGGCGCCGGTGGAGGGGCGGACGAGCAAACCCAGGTCGCTGACGTAGCCGCTGATGGTCTTGCCCGTAAGCTTGATGCCGGCGGGAATGGACTCGATGGCGCTGTACTGCATACGCTCTATCTCCGGCATCTGCAGATATACGCCTATCTGGCCAAGGGAATCCACCTGCACGGGAATTGACAGGGTGTCTGCATCTCGCAGCACGGTGGCGTTGACGGTTCGGCTGCGAAGGCCGGTAAGCACCTCGCGGGCATCCTGCACATATCCCACGGGCGAGCCGTCAAATGCGATTATGCGGTCTCCTTTTACTATGCCGCAGGAGGCGTTGCCGCCGTCTACCCGCATGGAATCCACCACAAACGGAAGGGCCAGGTCGAACATCACCGGGCTGTTGAGCACGTCTCCGATGTAGGCCTGGTCGATGTAGAGGGTAAGGGTGTCGGCCCCGCGCAACAACGTGGCAGTGCGCACGTTACGGCGCGCCAGGTCTGCCTGCAGCATGCCAAAATCCTGTGGCTCGTAGTTGTCGAACCGTATTATATGGTCTCCGAGCCGGAAGCCCATCTCCTGAGCCAGTTCGTTGGGGGCGATGTGGGCGTTGCGGTTGCTGATGTAGGCCTCTCCCCAGATGCCGGCGATGAGGCAATAGACAAGCACGGCAAAGATAAAGTTGTTCACCACGCCTCCGGCCATCACGAAAAGCCGCTGCCAGGCAGGTTTGGTGCGGAACTCCCAGGGCTGCGGGGCCTGTTTCATCTGCCCGAGGTCGAGGGACTCGTCTATCATTCCCGCAATCTTGCAGTAGCCGCCGAAGGGAATCAGGCCGATGCCGAATTCTGTGCCGCCCCAGTGCCATTTGGCCAGGGCCTTGCCGCGCACGTCGAAGAATAGGTAAAACTTCTCTACCCGTATCCCGAAGATGCGGGCCCAGAAGAAATGCCCCAACTCGTGCACTATGATGAGCAGCGAGAGGGCAAGAATTACCTGAAGGGTCTTAATTAATGCAACCATTTGCTATTGCGGCGGCCTCGGCGTTTGTGGCAAAGATGTCGTCGAGTGTAGGATCCGCTACAAAATTCAAGCCGTAAAGGCACTTTGCATTGATATTGGAGATATCGTAAAAGCCTATCCGTCCCTTAAGGTAGGCGGCCACTGCCACCTCGTTGGCGGCATTGAGGGCGCAGGGGGCGTTGCCGCCGCGTTCTATGGCCTCGTATGCGAGCCTCAGGTTGGGGAACCGGTCCGTATCCGGCGCCTCGAAGTGCAAGGCGCCGAGGGTGCCGAAGTCCAGCTTGCGGTTGCCCACGGTGATGCGTGCCGGGAAAGACAGCGCAAAGCCTATGGGCTCGCGCATGTCGGGGCAGCCCATCTGGGCGATGACGGCTCCGTCCGTGAACTCCACCATGGAATGTATGATGGACTCGGGATGCACCACTATGTTGATGTCTTTGGGGGCAATGTCAAAGAGCCAGCGGGCCTCGATGAGCTCGAAACCCTTGTTCATCATTGTTGCAGAGTCTATGGTGACCTTGGCACCCATGTCCCAGTTGGGATGCTTGAGTGCGTCTGCCGCCGTGGCACCTGCTATGCGTGTGCGCTCCCAGGTGCGGAAGGGGCCGCCGGATGCGGTAAGATGGATCTTTTCCACCTTGTTGCCCTGGGCGCCCAGCAGGCACTGGAATATGGCCGAGTGCTCCGAATCTACGGGCAGGATGACGGCGCCGTGCTCACGCATGGTTTTTATGACGATGCTGCCGGCGGCCACGAGCGTCTCTTTGTTTGCCAGGGCCACGATCTTGCCGGCCTCGAGCGCCGCAAGCGTGGGACGGAGGCCGCTGAAGCCCACCATCGCCCCTACCACTATGTCTACCCCGTCGCCCTTGACCAGCGAGCAGAGGCTGTCTGTGCCGAACCAGACCTTGGAGTCCGTATCCTTAAGAGCCTCGCGGAGGCCGTCGTAGCGCGCCTCGTTGCAGATTACCACGTTGTTGACGTCGAATTCGCGGGCCTGCTGCGCCAGAAGGGCGGCGTTGCTGCCTGCGGAAATCATATCCACCTCAAAAAGGTCGGGATGCTGGCGCACCACGTCCAGGGTCTGGGTGCCGATGGAACCGGTAGAGCCCAGGATGGCTATCCTGCGTTTCATCTGGAAAGGGAGTCTGGATTATCGCGGATTACAAGGAGGCTGTCCAGGTTGATGGTGGTGTCTCCTGCAAGCACGCGGGAAAGGTTTTCCGAATAGAGCTTCCAGCGGGTGATGGCGCTCTCCAGGGAGTCTATCTTGATGGCGTTGGCAACGGCCTCGCGGCGGAAGTGGGCGTCGGGATATCCGGGGATGGTGGTGCGCAGCGGAGTGAGGGCGATGAGCGCGTACAGGCTGCCGAGGATGATGACGAAGGCGGTAATTCCGGCGAGGATGGCGCCCGCGCGGGTGAAGCGGAAAGAGCGCACGGTTTCTTCTGTGCTTTCCTTCACTATGTTAAGACGGAACCCCCTTTTGGTTTTGTTTGCCATTTTTCGTAATTTTGTGGTCTGTGGACAGAATCATCGGAATTGATTACGGCAAGGCCAGGGTGGGGCTCGCACAGAGCGACCCGCTGGGCATCTTTGCGTCTCCGCTCGAAACTGTACCGACTGCAAAGATAATAGATTATCTTCAAAAATACTCGCGCACGGAGACTATTGTCAAGTTCGTGGTAGGATATCCACTCAACCTGGACGGCCGCCACGCCGAGGCCGCCGCAGACGTAGACAAGTTCCTCCCCCGCCTGCAGCAGGCTTTCCCCGCCACGCCCGTTGCGCTGGAAGACGAGCGTTTTACCTCTGTGCTTGCCCACAGGGCGATGATTGACGGCGGGATGAAAAAGAGCGACAGGCGCGACAAGTCTTCCGTAGACAAGATAAGCGCCGCAATAATCCTTCAAAGTTACCTCGACAAGAAATGATACAACCCATCTACCTCTACGGCTCCGAGGTGCTCCGCGCCAAAGCGGCACCGGCCGACCTTTCAGACAAAGAAGGCCTTTCTAAACTGGTCCAGGACCTGCGCGACACTCTGGAGCGCTCCGAGGGCTGCGGCCTTGCGGCCCCGCAGATTGGCGTAAGCCTGCGGGTGCTGATAGTGGACGGGGACGTGATGGCCGACGTCTACCCCTACCTTAAAGGCTTCAGGCGGGTGATGATCAATCCGGAAGTCCTGGAGGAGAGTGCGGAGCAGTGCGAGTATGAGGAGGGCTGCCTTAGCGTGCCGGGAGTGTACTGCAACGTGCGCCGCCCCGTGAGCATGACAGTCCGGTACCGGGACGAGAATCTTGCCGAGCGTACAGAGACCTTCGACAAGTTCGGCTGCCGCATGGTCCAGCACGAGATGTCGCACCTGGACGGCGTGCTCTTCACAGACCTTGTCGCCCCCATCCGCCGCAAGATGATCGGCAAGAAACTAATCAACATCTCCCACGGCAAAGTCGCCACCCGCTACAACGCCAAAGTTAAATAGACCACTACGGTTGTTCCCGCAAAAAAGATTTATCATCAAGTTGTTAGAGCAATAGTAACTAAATAACAAATCACTACGGTTGTTCACGCAAAAAAGATTTCGGAGGCAAAGATGATGTTTAATGCCTCCGAAATCTTTTTTGCTACCACAACCTTCTGCCTTTCTCCACTTTCCCTCCTTTCCGCCTCGCGACGGGATTCTGAGCACCGCTACAATCCTGTCACAAGCAATTCTGCTAAGCTACAGCCATTTTTCGCCTCGCGACGGGATTCTGAGTACCTCTACAATCCTGTCACAAGCAATTCTGCTAAGCTACAGCCCTTTTCGCCCTCGCGACGGGATTCTGAGCACCGCTACAATCCTGTCACTGCGGGGAAAAGCGGTTGGAGGTGTGTTGGTAGGTTAGGGTAAGACGTAGTTGGCTTTGTAGTCGAGATCCCAGGGGAGGAGACGGGAGGGGAAGCAGGAGATGCGGAGGGTGGTGCAGCCGTAGGGGATGAGTTCGATGCGGGTTTCGGGGCCGGCGTCGAGGCTGTCTTCGGTAAAGTAGGCTACGCTGCCGATGTCTGTCCAGTGGGGCAGGGTGCGGGCGGGGATGAAGATGCTGACGGGGGCGGCGGAGGCGGTCCAGGGGTAGGCGGAGGGGGCGTTTTCCACTACCGTGCAGGCCTCGGGCGTGAAGCTGTCCCGCATGATGCAGTAGTTCCAGGGGGTGCTTGAGGTGACTTCCCAGGCGCCGGGGCCGTATAGGCGGTCCGGCCCGTCGAAGGGCAGCCATGTGCGGTTTTCTTCCATCTTGAGGGCATAGACCAGCGGGCCGCGGACGACGGTCAGGGCCTTGTCGTACCATTCTTCCGTCGCAATCTTCATGGGGAAGGTCAGTTCCACTGCGTCTCCGTTTTTCCATGTGCGGTCGAGTACGATTATGCCGTCTGCTACAGGAGCATCTATCTTTTCTCCGTTGATGGTGACCAGAGGGTCCGGGCACCAGCCGGGGACGCGGAAGCGGAGGGGAAATGCCGCTTTGCGCTGGCACTTCTTAGCAAAGCCTATGCAGAAGCGGACGCTCTCCCTGAAAGGATAATCCGTTGATTCGCTGACGGTTACTTCTACTCCACCGGCAACTTTGGCACTTACCCTGGACGGGGCGTACACGAGTGCCGCAAGGCCACCGTCCGGCGTTGAATACCAAAGGTTCTGCGTAAACTTGGGCCATCCCTGATGCATATTGGAGAGACAGCAGGGATAGCCGTTCAGCGTGCCGAAGAGCACGTCCGTGCCGTCGTGGGGCGTGGAGAATTCTCTCCAGCCGCGGGTGCAGGATACCTGGTTGGCCTGCTGGTAGTATTGCTTTGCGGTAAAGTCTTGGTCGATCTGGGCGGGGAGGGCGTTGAAGGCCACCCTCTCCATGTAGTCTGCCCAGCGGGTGTTGCCGGTGATGCGGAGAATCTCTTCCAGGGAGAACATCATTTCCACGGCCGTGCAGAGCTCGCTGCCGCGTACCGGATCGCCCCAGTGGAGCTGCTCGTCTCCGGCCCAAAGGCCCGTGGGAAGGCCTACGGTGTGGCGGATTGCTGCAACGGCGGCATCGAGGGAAGCAAGGTCTGCGGCGTCTTTGGAGATTTGCCACCATACCGCAGGCGCCTTGAAGCCCTGCGCGAGGTTGACGCAGTGGATGCTGTTCTGGTTATAGAAGATGCTGCCGTCCGCAAAGAGCCCCGTCCAGTCCGTTGTCTGGCTATGGATGAGTTCCGCAAGCTCAAGGAGCGACGGGTCTGAAGTGATGTCGTACAGCCACAGGACGACCTCCAGATTGTCTGCTCCGCGCCAGACGCCCCAGTCTGACCAGTAACCGAGGGGCTTCTCCGGAAGAGTCTTGAGCTGATAGTGGAAATACTTTGTAAGACAATCCGTTACGCGTCTGTCTCCGGTGGCCTGATAGTACTGTTTGAGTATCTTGAGGGCGACCATCCTTGGCCACCAGTCGTGTGCTTTGCCGCGCTGCAGGCCATAGACGAACGGATGGTCTTCTGCGGGGCCGATGAAACCGTCGGGCTGCTGGGACGCAAGGATGGCTTCTACCCAGCGGGCGGCTTTTGCCTTGAGCGCCGCGTCGTCGAGGATCCAGGCAAGGGGCAGCAGGCCGTCGATCCAGTACGGGCCGCGCTCCCAGGCGTCGCCGTCGCCGCCCAGCCATGCGTTGGACTCTCCCATCACCTGCGGATACACCTCATCCAAATGCCCCGTGAGGCCGCTCGCCTGCCGCTGCAGCTGCTCCAGCAGCCACCCGTCAGCCTTTATGGCCCCCAAAGGCAACTCCCCATACTTGTTTTGCGCTCCAACCAGTATCGGAAATAAAACAGATAAAACTATTATTAGTCTTTTATTCATAATCTCGTTCATTGCCGTAGGATCCGGATATATCTCTTTCTACATCCTCGCTCCGCTCGCCCTCCCGCTGCGCGTTGCTAGCGGGCCCCTCCCACCACAAGCGAGGGTGCTTACGATTCCGAAAGAGACATATCCTCATTATACTATCTACGCTTTACGTAATTCGTTAACACATTGAAAACAAATAATTTATCTCCCAGTTAAAGGGCGTTGCAAAGTCGTTGTAGGGCTCCAGGCAGGCGATGCGGTGGTTGGACCAGAGGACGGTGTGCGTGACGGGGACGTTGCCGCGGATGCGCACGGAAACGGGGCCGTCGGAGACGCTCATCGCGTAGGGCATCCCGGAGGCGCCGGCCTCGTGGATATTGCCGGTGTAGACGGATTCTCCCGGCTGGAGAGTGCGGGAGAAGCGGATGCCGGACGGAGTGAAGGCGACGCTGTCGTACTGCGCGCGCCAGGCGCCGTCCGGCCGGAAGGGGAAGTCCAGCAGGCGCGCGGGCCCCACCTCAAAACGGCCGAAGGTCCAGAAGTTATGGTTGTAGACCTCGCCGGACAGGGACGCTCCGAGGGACTCCAGCCTGTGGCGGATGGCGAAGGACGCCGGCCCCGTAAGGAGTATCTCCTTGCGGTACAGGTAGATACCGTCGAGCCTGTGGGTAAAGACTATGGAGCTCTCCCCTGCCTCCGCGGTCCAGGTGCCCGGGTCTGCAATGGGGTACAGGCGGAAGCGGTCGTACGGTGCGGCGTCCGGGCGCCGGAGGAGGCCGACGCCTATCTTGACGAAGGTGCCTCCGGGAGCCGCATCGTCATAGCCGATGGGGCTGAATTCCTCGGCGGGGCCGCAGACGGCGTCGTGCATCTCTGGATTGTATGCCGTAAACCAGCGGCCGGCCATCTCTGTGCCTTGCCAGAGCACGCTACCGAAGACGCCGGAGCGGTCGAACCTGGTGCCGAGGTAAAAGCCGTCCTGAGGCTCGTGGAGAAGGAGTTTCAGCCCGTTGTTGCCTATACTTAACATTGCCTTTGCAAAAATAAAAAAAAATTTGTGCAGATTCCATTTTTTTATTAAGTTTGCACCACACTGCACCACAGATGAATTATCAAATAATCAATGAAATCTGTAAACAAATGGTATAAATGGGAAGTGCTCGCCCTGCTATGGGTGGCATACCTTCTCAACCAGGGCGACCGTCAGGTTTTCAACTCTGTCCTTCCGCTTATCCGGGACAGCCTTTCCCTTACGGACACCTCCGTGAGTCTCATTGCCGTTTTCTTCAACCTGTTCTACGCCGCAATGGTGCCCCTCGGGGGCTGGATGGGAGACCGGTTCAGCCGCAAGTGGGTCACCACGCTCAGCATCCTTTTCTGGAGCGTGGCCACCATGTTCACCGGCCTCGCCAACGGCGTGTTCCTGCTTATACTCACCCGCTCCATAGCCACCGGCGGCGGTGAGGCCTTCTTCGGCCCCGCCAACTACTCGCTCCTCGGGCAATATCATACAGACACCCGCGCAAGGGCGATGTCCATACACCAGACGTCCTACTACGTGGGCGTCATCCTTGCCGGCTGGCTCGCCGGTTACATCGGAGACCACCTCGGCTGGCAGTACGCCTTCTACATCTTCGGCGGCGCCGGCGTCATCTGGGCCGCGGTCATGGCCTGGCGGCTCCGCGACCTGCCGAGTGCCGTCATCCCCGGCTCCGACCGGGGATCTGAGATTGCCGGTCAAGCCGGCAATGACGCAAGGACGGCCGCAGCCGGAGCAGAAGTGGCTTCAGACGGCATTGGCCCTTACGAACTGACGGCTGAAGGCACTTCTGCGAAGGCGGCCAAGAAGGTATCGATTTGGGACGGATTCAAGACGGTGTTCACTACGCCGACGGCACTTATGGTAACGCTGGGCTTCTGCGGATTCATATTCGTTATTACGGGATATATGACCTGGGTGCCGACGTTCCTGCAAGAGAACTTCGGCCAGACGGGGGCGCAGGCAGGCCTGCACTCAATGCTGTGGACTTACGTGGCCGCGTTCGCGGGCGTGCTCCTGGCAGGCACCCTATCGGACAAGTGGGCCGCAAAGTCTCCGCGCAAGCGAATGGTCATCCAGGGCGCCGGCCTCATCTTCGGGGCCGCATTCCTGCCGTTCATGGGCACCGCCACCAACATCTGGATCCTTTACCTGTGCTTTGCAGGATGGGGCTTCTTCCGGGCCTTCTTCGACGCTAACATCTATGCCGCGCTGTATGACGTGACGCCTGAGCATCTGCACGCAAGCTGCTCCAGCGCCATGATCATGACGGGCTTTGCAGTAGGCGCCACCGCTCCCTACGTCCTCGCCCTCATCAAAGAGGCCACCGGCAGCCTCAACGCCACCTTCCCCATCCTGGGCGCCATCTGGCTGGTCTGCGGACTGGCCTGCCTGTGGGTAAGCGCCAGGCACTACAACAAAGATTATAAGAAAATACAAGAGAATAAATGAAAGCCACAGACAAACTTCGCAAACCCAGGGCGGGCCTCCTCCTGATTGCCTCGCCCCGTTTCAAGAACCTATACGGCCCCAAGCGCGGCACCTACGGTGAGCGCAAAGAAAAGGCCGTAAAAGACATCAAGGCCACGATGGACTTCCTGGATATCGTAGATCCCGGCATAGTATACGAAAGGGAAGACGCGCTCAAGGCCATAGACCTTTTCTGGAACGAGAAAGTAGACTTCATCTACGCCGAGTTCCTCTCCTGGAGCGAAGATTTTGCCTGGATACGCTTCCTGCGCGACTGCCCCGACATCCCCATCATCTTCTGCAACGTGGCCAAGGACCGCATGAGCTTCGAGACCACCCTGGACGAAGACGACTTTGTGGACTACCTCTGCGCCGGCACGCTCGTGGGTTCTCTCGAGGGCTCGGGCAGCGTCAAGCGCGTGCCCCGCAGGAACGTAAAGACCATCCTGGGCACAAGGGAGCAGGTTACGGAACAGCTCCGCGTCTATGCCTCCGCCGCACGCGCCAGGGCCATCCTCCGCAAATCCAACCTGGGTCTTATGGCCAACATGAACGAGGCCATGTGGAGCACCTACATAGACAATTACGACCTCTTTACCAAGATAGGCCCGGAGATCCACTATCTCCCCTACTCAGACTACGGCACAGAGATAGAAAACCTTACGGACGAGGAAGTCAAGGCCTACGCAGACGAGCTTACCTCCAAATACAGGATGATGGAGGACGTGGAGTACGACAAGTTCATCGGATGCGTCAAAGCAACGCTCGCCATAAAGAAACTGGCCCAGAAGAACGACATAGACTGCTACGTCTACAACGACATAGACCAGGCCACATTCCGCACCGCCGGATGCCGAGCAGGATTCTATCCCCAGTGGTTCAACGAGAACGTATCCGTGCTGGTGCCCGAGGCCGACATAGGCGCCGGCCTCATCACCTACATCCTCAAGCTCATAAGCGGCAAGAACGTCAACTTCATAGAGCCGTTCCACATCGAGGACGACTTTGGCACCTTTGCCGGAGGCCACGCCGGCCCCAACGACCACAACGACCCGGCCTGGCAGGACAACGTCATCATTTCCCGCGACGTGCGCTTTGCCAAGACCAGCTGGAAGTACGCCGGCGCACCCTTCGCCTGGTACCGCATAAGCCCCGGAATGAAGACCGTGGCAGGCCTGTACGAGAAGAACGGCAAATACAAGCTCGTAACCTTCATGGCGGAGAGCCTGGACGCAAAAGACACACCCCAGAGCAGCAAGAAGCACCTGCTGGCCACCTACAGCCACACCATCTTCAAACCTGTAGTCCCCGTCAAGGATCTCTTCGAGAGAGTCCTCAACATAGGCGTGACACAGCACTACGCCATAGCCGACGGCGACTGGCGCCCCCAGCTGGAAGCCCTCGCCGAGATGCTTGGATTTGAGTTTTATGATATAAGGTAGCTATGAGTTTCATGTATAACCCGTTTCCGTACGATGACCCCAAGCCGGTCAATCGTCCGGAACTGAAAAAAGAGACCAGGGATTCCGTTATTGCGGGAGGCACGCCTAATGTAGTCAAGAAGTTTGTGGCCACGCTGGCAGACAAGGCCCGGAAAGAAGGCGTCGTGGTTGGGCTGGACGGCTACACCACGGCACAGTGGGGCCGGTTCGTGAGCCTCATGAACCGCGAGTGCGAGCTGCTGGGGCTGGCCTTTGAGGCGCTGGACGCCAACGCGGCAACGCTCAAAAGCGGCGAGGAGATAGACGCGATGATAGACCCCCTGCTCATATGGGACACCAAAATCGACCCTACGCTGCTATACGGAAAGGTATATCACGGCGGCTACCGGGGACTGATGGACCCGGAAAAGACGGAGGCCTTCAGGAAAGGCATCGTCAAGGAAAAGGGTAAGATAACCGCCGTTTACGGCTACGGCTGCCTTGTATCTGAGCTCCGGAGTCTCTACGACGTAAAGGTATTCTTTGACATCACGCCCAAGAACTCCATGCTCCGCATCCGTGCCGGCGAGTACGCCAACCTCGGCAAGAAGCATACGGGCATAATCAACCGCACCATACGCCGCTGCTACTACTGCGACTTCGAGAACGCCGTGCAGCTGCGCAAGGCCCTGTTTGCCGAGGGCGCGCTGGACTGGTATGTGCTGGACAACGACCCCGCAAACCTGCAGATGATGCCTTTCGAGGCCTTTGCCGACATCTGCGCCCAGCTGGTCAAGTATCCCTTCCGTGCCAAGCCCTGCTATCTGGAGGGCGTCTGGGGCGGCTCGTACATGAAGACGCAGCGCCACCTGCCGGAAAAGATGCGCAACGCCGCCTGGGTGTTCGATTTCATCCCCATGGAGGTGAGCGTTCTGGTGGAGGCGGGAACCGAACTGCTGGACATAAACTACTGCTCCTTCGTGCACAAGGAGGGCATTGCGCTGATGGGAGAGAAGTGCGTGCGCAAGTACAAGGGCTACTTCCCCATACGCTTCAATTGGGACGACAGCTACCACTCCACCGGCAACATGAGTATCCAGTGCCACTCCGGCGGCGAGTTCAACGTGCTCAACTACAATGAGTTCGGACGTCAGGACGAGAGTTATTACGTGGTCATAACCGGCCACGAGGCCAAGACCTTCATAGGCTTCAGGGACGATGCCGACATTCCCGCCTTCTTCCGCGAGATAGAGGCCGCAGACACGGCCCACGAGCCCTGCGATTACATGAAATACGTCAGCTACGAGGAGTCCAGGCCCGGCCTTCAGGTGATGCTCCCCGCCGGAACAATCCATTCCAGCGGCCGCAATCAGGTGATCCTGGAAATCGGTTCACTCACCATCGGCTCTTATACATATAAGATGTACGACTACCTCAGGCTCGACTTCGACGGCAAGCAGCGCCCCATCCATACGCACCTGGGCGAGCTCAACGTGCGTCAGGACCGCCGCTACAGCGTCATCCACGACCCGTCGAGCCCCGAATACATAGTGCAGAAGCCCCGGCTGGACTGCGAGGGCCCCGGCTGGCAGGAATACATACTCGGAGAGAACCCGCAGATGTACATTTCCCTGCGCCGTCTGGAGTTCGAGAAGGAATGCCGCCAGGACACAAAGGGAGAGAAGTTCCACGTGCTCACGCTTGTAGACGGAGACCACGTGCGCATTCGCAGCGCCGCACATCCCGAGCGCTACTTCGACCTCGACTTCATGGAAATCGCCTGCGTACCGGCATCCATGGGCGAATACGTAATAGAAAACCTGGGCAAGGAGCCCATACGCATACACAAGACCACCCTGAGGGATGGATACGAAAACGATCCTGCTTGACGTCGGAGGCACTTACATAAAGTGCACCGACGGCCGCCAGATTCCCGTCCACTCCGACGGGGACAGCGGGGCCATAGCGTCCGCGCTGCGCAAAGCCATCGGTCCCATGAAGGGGGTTGACGGCATAGGCGTGGCCATCCCGGGGCCGTTCGATTACAAGGAAGGCCGCTTCCTGATGAAGCACAAATTCGCCTCTGTTTACGGAAGTCTCTTCCGCAATCTGGCAAAGGTACCGGAAGGCGTGAGACTGCGCTTTGCGCACGACGTGAACGCAGTGCTGATAGGTTCCATCAGCCTCCTTGGCCTGCAGGAACGCACCTGCGCCCTGGTAACGCTCGGCACGGGGCTCGGCTTTGCCTACGCCATCCGCGGGCACGTGCAGTGCAACGCCGCCGGCTCCCCGGCCCGCAAT
>JAFZXV010000125.1 GCA_017616595.1 Bacteroidales bacterium | reverse complement strand
CTACTCCGTGCTGGAGATCTCCCCTTCCGCCACCGACGACGAAGTCAAATCGGCCTACCGCCGCATGGCGATGAAGAACCACCCCGACAAGGTCGCCACCCTCGGCCCCGACGTCCAGCGCGCCGCCGCCGAAAAGTTCCGCCAGGTGCAAGAAGCCTACGAGACCATCAAGCGCCAGCGCGGCATGAGTTAGCCTGGGCAACACCTTCAACTTGCTTACATTCTTTATAAAGAGTCTTTTTTTCTGGTTCAATTATTCTTAAAGAATTCGCAATTTCTTAAGTTGCGTATTGGGAAAGTGCACCTAAATGGCAATCTTTGCTTGGTATTCCATTGCGAATCAGTATAATTATTTATACCTTTGTGCACTTAAACTATGAAGAGATACAAAGTGAAACAAGTTGTTTCCCTCTTGAAGAGAAGAGGATGGATATTGCTTAGAACCAGGGGCGATCACCGTCAATTCGTTAATCCTAAGCATCATGGTACGGTAACCATAGCAGGCAAAGACAGCGATACACTAAGTCAGGAATTGCTTAACAGTATTTGGAAACAAGCAGGTTGGAAATAATATGGCAATAATAGAAGTATCAATAGACTGGGTGGGCAGGAATTACTGCGCTGCACCAAAGGATGAGCGCCTGGGGTGCGTTGCAACCGGGCAGACGCTGGAAGAGGTAAAGAAGAATATCGTCGAAGCGCTTGAGTTTCATTTTGAAGGAATGGCACTCAACGGAGACCGGGTCCCAGACGAGTACAGGTCTGGCTGGGAGGTTGAGTTCTCCCTTACCGCCCGTGCAAAACTTAAATACTCAGACCGTTATATCACCCTTAAGGCCCTGTCCGACGAGACCGGTATCAAGCAGCAGCAACTGAGCCATTATGTGAACGGTTGGAAGGAGCCGCGGATTGCCACCCAGAAGCGCATCATTGACGGACTACGCTCCATCGTAGCAAACCTTTCGATGGTCTTGTAAATCTTTTTGCAAAAAAATGTACCTTGTATTGCAAAGTATTAAAAAATATTTATATCTTTGCAGCAGGAAATCATTTTAAAAAGTACACGGATATGAAAAAGGTATTTGCTCTGATTATTGCTGTTGCGGGCCTGGCGGCTTGCACAATCAACATCAACGGCTTCGGCAACGGAGAAAACAAGACCGTGAGGTGCGGCGGAGATGTTGTGGAAAGGGATATGCAACTGTCTGATTTTGAGTCGATTGAGGTGCGCGGTTCGGCCGATGTAGACTTCATCCAGAGCTCCGTCTTCAGCGTTGTGGTCAAGGCCAACGAAGAGGTGTTCGACTATCTTGACTACGAGGTGGCAGACGGCGTGCTGCAGCTCAAGACCAAAGACAACGTCAACATTATGGCAAAGGACTTCGACATCTTTGTCAAGGCCCCCGTGCTAAAGGGGATGACCGTAAAGGGAGCGGCCGACTTTGACATAGACGGCTATGAGTCCGACAGCAACCTGGTCATCGACGTTATGGGCGCAGGTGACGTTACGCTCAACAGGATCAAGGTTCCTGAGCTGTCCATCGACGTCAAGGGTGCCGGCGACATAGACATCGACGGCCTCGAGGCAGAGAGCGTCAGCATCGACGTCAAGGGCGCAGGCGACGCAAGGGTTACCGGCAAGGCCGACAAGGCCAGCTTCAGCGTAAGCGGCGCCGGCAGCATCAACGCCCGCGGCCTCAAGTGCGACCAGGTCAGCACCTCCAAGAACGGCGTTGCCAGCATCAGCCTCGAAAGATAGCGCGCAAAGATAACTAGCTGATTATCAGCCATTAGCATGTTTCAGGGACCCTCTATTTGGGGGTCCCTGAAATCGTTAAAAAGCTGGTATCCAGCATGTTAAGATTGCAAGGCAAACCGATAGAGAGGTTTCCAGCGTCTCACTCTGCAGGCGTTATAGATTCTTCGTCGGGTTTTACCCTCCTCAGAATGACAGAAAAAGGCCATCTCGTGCCCCAGCGTGTTATCGACGCTCCACCTCTGTCATCGACGCCACCTTTTCTGTCATTCTGAACGAAGTGAAGAATCTCCCCTGGTGCGGCGGTAGAGCTGCCAGCTGTTGAAGAGGTTCTGCCAGATGGCGTAGAGGCCGCCGGCGACGGAGGTGACGGGGGTGAAGTAGGTGTAGCCGAGCCAGATGAGGAAGCCGTTATTCTTCTGGCCGAGGGACTGGCCGGCGGTTATGCTCTCTGCGTGGTCGCGGCCGATCTTGCGGCCGAGGAAGAACTGGAGGGCGCAGGCGGCGAGCGACACCAGCACCACCAGCATCACGGCGCCGAGCCCTATGCCGCTTAGCGCCAAGGCCCTGGTAGCCAAGAGCATAGCGAGCGAAAGGCAGACGCCCCAGATATAAAAGGCGTACTGGCTCCAGCGCATCAACTTACGCTGGAGGCGATGGGTGGTGTAGCGGAGCAGCCACGCCACGAGCGCCGGCAGCACCAGAACCGGGAAGACCTTAAGGGCGATGTGCCCCACGTATGCCCAGAAGCCCAAGTCCGCCGACGGGCAGACTATAGGCACTGCAAGCGGGATGAGGAAGGTGGCCACCGCATTGGTGATGGTGACGTATGTGACGGTGCCGGCAAGCGAGCCGCCGAGTTTCTCTGTGATGACGCCGGAGGCCGCGGCTGCTGGGCAGATGATGCACAGCATGCCGCATTCCAGCAGGATGCGGCCGATGCCGGGTCCCGTAAAGGCTGCAATCGCCGTAAGGGCGAGGAATGTGAGCACCTGGAACGACAGGGCCCACCCGTGCCAGCGGCGCAGCTGCAGGTCGTGGGGCGATATTTTCACAAACTGGCAGAACAGCAGCACCGCCACCAGGAACCTCTGCCCTTCAGACACGACCCGGTGCAGCACATGGCCCGCCGGATGCAGGCACGGGAGTGCCCTGTACCCGAGGTACAGGCACACTCCCGCCGTCATGGCGACCGGAAGCATCCAGGTCTGAAGAATTCTTACGGTCTTGCCCAAGTACTACAGCAATGTATGAACCAGCAGTGAGTTGGCAACGCCGCCAGGATTCTCCAGCGTTACTGTAGCGTTAGGCAACAATCCTACATCGTCCCAATCCTGCTCGATACCGACTCCGAGGGAGAAGTCATTTGCAATTGCATCAGGAAACTTATTGCGATCTATACAGATCTCGTACTTGTTGCCGCTGCCGGCTCCCTGGCAAATGCCGTCGGGAAGGTTGAGTCCCTCGTCAGACCAAGACCAGCTATCTCCGTGAACGGCCCCCGTCCACTTGTACACTCCGGGATTGTAAGAAACCATATTGACGCCATCCGTCATCATACCCTGAATGAGATAGTCCGTACATGCATCTGCAAGAGCAGGCCATCCGCCGGTCCCGGCATCACCGTCGCTGTTGAAGTAGATATTGATAGGCACGAACTCGGAGGCATTCCAAGAAATCTTAGAGGCATCGAATTCGAGATACAAGAACACATAATCTGCGCTTGCTCCTACTTTAAGTACCTGGAGTGCAGTGCGGGATGCTCCATCCGCGCATACCGCGACGGCCAGTTTGGACGCATCCACCGCCGCCCAATCGTCGAAGTTGCCATCTATGGTGATGGTCGGCTCGGGGGCCGCCTCAAACCAGGCGTTCACGGCCCCGGAGTAAGGTTCGAACGAAACATAGAAGGTACCATCTCCTGGAATTTCGAACTTATAGTTGTCTGAGGGCCAGGCATTGCTCCAGCTGTGGTCTTTCACCACCTTGAAGTAGGCCGTCAACGGAGCCTCAAGTCCGGAAAGCACAGCGGACCAGACGTATAGATGTGACTCGGAGTCGTATACCATCTTATTGGACTCGTCCGCATTCCACTGGGAAGTGAACACTTTATCGATTGAGGCGCTGTCCAGCTCGCTCTCGCCGGCCACAGTGTAGGTTACGTCGGGATCGGGCTCGGGATAACCGGTCATGGTTACCTTTACAATATCAGCGTCGGGGTCGTAGGCAACTATATACTTTGCCGTCTGCGGGAATACAAGATTCTGGCCTCCGGGTGTGACCTCAAAGAACGTATCGAGCGGAACGATATACGGCCCGTCGCCATAAGCGCCCCGTTCCTGTTCCCAAGCGTGATTCATGCGGATTTTGAACTCGCCCCAAAGAACGGTCTCGGGACTCACCCAATAATCATCGGAGCCGAGCACCATGTCGACATCGTCAACCTCGCTGTTACCCCATGAGTTGAATTCACCCACAATACTCCACACCGTATCCGTGGGCGGGTCGGGAGTGACGGGCCCTGTGCCGCCTATAAGGGCACTCGTTTTGCCGCCGTTAGAGGCAGGGACGATGATTGCGGTATAGGTATTTTCATCGAGGTAGATGTCGTATATGCCGTCGGCGGTGACGCTCATGTTGCCGCCGTCCTGATATACCTCGAACGCATCAGGGACCATCGTTACGGGAGCGCCGTAATTCCTGTCCCAACTGCAGTCTTTGCGGAACTTGAATGCATCGCCGGTACCCAGAGAAACGCTTGCAGCCACGTGCCTGCCATGGCCATCCGTCCACATATTGAGGTCCTGGCCCCAGGAAGCGCTGTAGCTGGCAATGGAGCCGGTGATGGTCCAGTCGCTGTCGGCATCGTACCCGGCATAGCTCATCGGGGCGAGGTTGCCGGTACCGCGGTTGTATGTGCCGTCGGCAAATGCGAGGGTAGGAGTGGTGGCGGTGTAAACTCCGTCGCTGGCCACCGCATAGAGGGTGTACGGCTCGGGCTCTGATTCCTGATTGCGCAGGGCCACCGTAAACTCGCTGGTTGCGGCGGTTACGGACACCACGTCAAGAGCACCCCAGTTTACATAATAATCGTCGTGCCAGAAGCGCTCGGCGAGGCTTGGGGCACATATCCTGAGCTTGAAGGCCTGCAGGGCTGCACTCTCGTACTGGAGCGAGAATTTTACTATTGCCTGACGGTTAAAGAATTCCGCCTTGGTAGTGGATAGTGCGTCCCCCTCCAGACTGGTGATATCCACTCCGCAGGTGGCGTATGCGAACTCTTTGGATACCGTGTTGAGGTCTCCGTCCTGGCCGGAGTAGCGGCCGTCGAGCCAGAGTTTGCCGGACGCGGGATCCTGTACGACCTTGTAGGGGTACTGCAGGAAGAGTTTGTCTCCGGCACTTACGCCGTCAAGAAGGATGGACCCGGTGAGGACGGTCGATGCCGATCCGAAGGTTGACGGGGCCAGCATGCCGAGGACCTCGGTAAGGTCGCCGCGATCGTCTATCTTGCAAACGGCAACCTGCTCGCCATCTTCCCAGGTGGCGGAGAGGGATTTGCCGTCGGATGAGAGGGCCAGGGCCTTGGTGTCCAGGGCCTTGGTTGCATTGATGGCGATGCTGTATTCCCGCACCGCAGGGTTTGCGGCATCGGTACCCAGCTCGCTCTGGCAGGAGAATAAAAGTGCGCCGGCAAAGATGGCGGCAATAAGAAGAGAAATCTTTTTCATAATGCTGCTCATTTTACCAGGTGAATTCCTGCCCCTCGCTGTATCCGTCGATATCGCCGTCGCCGGAGGCTTGGAGGATTGCTGCCGCAAGGAGGTTCTCAACTTCCTCTGCTGCAGGATGGATGTAATTCTTTCTCATAATAAAAAGAAGGCCGGCCTTGCAGCCGGCTCTTTAGAATAAATCATTACTAATTGCGGACGCAGCGGACCGGACCGGCAATACGGTAGCTGACCTTGGATCCATTGCAGGTGTAATCTGTCTCGGAGTTTTTATTTGTCATTGGCATAAAGCCATAGAACTGAAGGTTTTTAACGCCTTTAGAAGGGTCGCTGCTGTCTACGTAAGAAACTCCTGCATAGGAAGAACCGCACATCATACTGGAATAAAGCCTATCCGGGTAAGAGCTGGACCAACAATTCAGAGTTCCGTTCGTCTTGGTATTATCCTGAATAGACACACTGCCATAAGAACTGATGTTGAAGCCATCAGCGTTAAGCATGGCAATAGATCCGTTACTGCCGTTATAATATGGAGCATCTGTGTTGGTGGAAACCCCAACGCTCTTACCCACAAGTCCGGTGATATCGCTGATTGTAGGAACGTGCCAGCCGGGAGGGCAGATGCCCTGGGCCCTCTCAAGGGCCTGGGCGGCCTCCACGGTTGTAAGGTCTCCAACGTGAAGTCCGAGAGCGACTTCTGCCTGATACAGGTAACCGTTAGATGCGATAACGGCAGGATCAGTTGAGAACGCAGCGGCAGTGCCGGTAGATACCAACGGGGCGAAGACGCCGGCCGTAACAGCAGTCAGGTCGGTACTTGCCGTATAGCCATCAGGCAGATACGCAAGGTTCTTTGCCATCCACCACTTGCCATCCTTCATCTTGACGACGGGATAAACCGTATCGTGATAGATGAAGTTACCGGTACTGCTGTCAAATACTTCTATAACGCCGTCACTGGGATGATAAGCTATAGTT
>JAFZXV010000124.1 GCA_017616595.1 Bacteroidales bacterium | reverse complement strand
GGGCCTATGGTCAGATGGTCGGGGCCGGTGGAATAGAAGTGGTGGGAGCGGAGCTCGGTACGGAGCACCACCATCGCCCTGTATTCATGCGTGCCTGCCTTGTACCATGCGTACAGGTTGAAGCGGGGCTCGAGGCCCTCGTCCAGCACGGGGCAGCAGTCCAGGAACTGGTAGAAGATCTTGGCCAGCGACTTGGTGGTGGTGGCCTTTATGCAGTAGACACCGCGGGTGAACCGGCGGAAGTGGTACAGGGTTGCATCCTTGACGCAGGAAAGCGGCTGGACGTGCGAGTCCAGATAGGCGTCCACGGCCTTCTCCAGCGGAAGCACGCCGCGCGGAACCGCCTGGAAATGAAGATGGTCCGGGGCGGATGCGCCGGCCATCGGCCCGTTGTAATAGACCGTGTAGTCGTGGTAGGTGGCGGCAAAGTCGAGCATGTCCGGCAGGTGATGCCATATGGCCTGGGGGATGTGCGACTCGCGCGCAATGACGAGATGGCCGGGGAAAATGGGGTAAGGGTTGACCTGGATGTTGTAGCGGCGGCCCTTGCGGCCCTCGAACTTGAGGTGGAACTGCTCAGGCGGACGATGCTCCACGCACAGGAAGCAGGGGCGCTTGCTGAGGGTTTCCTTGTCTATCTTGGCGGTGCTGGAGATGATGCGGCAGGGGTTGAACTGCAGCTTGGTCTGCAGGCCGCCGACGTTGACGGTGCGGACCTTCATCGACTTTAGGGCACGGAAGTTGGCAGCCGCAAGCGGCCATACCGATAGTTGGTCCTGGATGAATTTGCCGATGTTATGCAT
Source organism: Bacteroidales bacterium (assembly GCA_017616595.1). Lineage (GTDB taxonomy): Bacteria > Bacteroidota > Bacteroidia > Bacteroidales > UBA932 > Cryptobacteroides. The sequence continues at coordinate 8,137 of JAFZXV010000124.1, read as the reverse complement.
AAGCTAGAGAAGGGCCAGGAGTTTGTCTTTGAGGAATTTGAATTCCTCCTCGAATGTTGGTGTGATGGTGCCGGTGCCGAAGGCTGCCTCTATCTCTGAGAGTTCCCACCAGCGGCCGTCTATGACCTCGTGGCCGTCCGGCGTGATGTTGTAGTGGCCTACTGCGGCATATACGTTTACAAGTTCCCTCTGGTCCGGGAGCTCGCGCACGTAAGTTTCTATTGGGATGGGGTAGAAATCTGTGAGATGAAGTTCCTCCGAGGCCTCCCTGTAGAGGGCCTCCAGGAGGAATTCTCCATAGGACACGTGGCCGGCGACGGCGGTGTCCCAACACAGGGGGTAGCGGTGCTTGATGGCGCTGCGACGCTGAAGAAAGAAGCGGCCGAACCTGTCCAGTATATGAAGGTGGACCACAGGATGCAGCAGCATACTGCCTCCGTGGCACCAGGCACGGGGGGCGCGGGCTATAACCTGGCCGGTGGGTTCCACCACGGGGAGCATCTCGTTGCTGCCCCTCGCCCCCGGAGCCAGCGGAGCTACTTCATCGGGGTAAACCAAGTCCATCTTCAGGTGTGTTAATTATGGCCAGCTGCTCCGGCGTGTAGAGCAGGCGGTCCGTAAAGTCAGGAGCGAGGCGGCTCAGGGCAACGAAGCCCCCGATAACCAGCACCACCGCCGCCACTGACGCCAGTGCCCAAATTACGGCCTTGTTGCGTTTTGGCTCCACTGCGCTGGAAGTATCTCCCAAAACCTCCGCTTCGCTTCGCACGCGAAGCGACTTATTATCCCCCTGCACCCCCAAGGGACTGGTGGGCGTTCCCCCCAGACCCCCTGGCCCCTCTTTACCCCCCCGTTCAAGTGGCCACGGGCGGCCACTGTTTTGGGAGATACTTCCAGCCTCCGTTCCGCCAACCACTTCTGGACAGGAACCGGAGTTTTGTGTCCCAGAAAGCACATTATTCTGCTCTGCGGGACAGGAATCGGCAATTTGTGTCCAGGATTTACTGTCGTTATTGTCGACAGATCCCTTTGCGTCATTGCCGACCGGATCGGCAATCTCTGCGATATCCGGGAAGGAGACGGCAGAGTGGGTCTTGAGAGAGACGGAGGTGAGGCCGCAGGCGTCCGGGGTGATGTCCAGGTCCGGGGCGGGCACAAAGAAGAGGTGTCCCTCGCGGGTGGAGCGCAGGCGGCCGAGGCCCGGGAGCTCTACGCTGCGGGAGGCCTTGAGCTCGGCTGCAAGACCCTCGGAGAAGGTGCGGAGGATGGTATCTGCCTCTCGCTCGCTGATGGCATTGCTGCGGGCGTACAGCCCTGCAAGCAAGCCGTCGTTGCTCTGGGCGGCGGAGAAGCCGAGGCGGCGGTACGGAGGGTTGATAGTATAACCTCTGTCCGAGAAAGACGCGGGCATACTCTCCGCCGCGAAGGTGCCCAGGCCGGGGAGGCTCAGGGTATCGCGGTCGAGCAGGAGCTCTTTGATCATTCCGGATAGTAATACCACGTCCATAACAACGCAAATCTACAAAAAAAAGCTGAAAAAATTTGCATTTCCCAAAAAACGCAGTAACTTTGCAATCCCGTTCAAAACGAGCGGGTGAAATATTCCTCCTTAGCTCAGTTGGTTAGAGCACCTGACTGTTAATCAGGGGGTCCTGGGTTCAAGTCCCCGAGGGGGAGCCAAAGAGCGCCGGCAGAAATGCGGGCGCTTTTTTTGTGTCTCTATACCTCAATTACTCTGAATGAAATGCGGGGCGGAGTCTATGTAGAGATGGCCGCCGGAGGCAGCGGCCTCGGCCTGGAGTACCAGGACGGCGTTCTCGTTGTCTATCAGGTTGTTATAGAGGAGGCGGGAGCTGTTGTTCCATTTCAGGAGAGGGTTGCCGGAACCCGTGTAGCTGTCTACCCTCTGGGTAGTGGCAAGGTACTCGCTTACGGAGAGGATCAGGGTACGGGATGCCCAATCGCCGGTCCATCTGTTGTTCTGATAGATTACCGTTCCGTCTTTCCGAAGGGAAGTAACCTCATATCCGGAGAAGTAGCAATCGATGCCGGTCATATACGAGAACAGGCTTTGGCCAGAACCCGTCATTGCATATTCTAACAAGTCGAGCAGATCGGCGTAGGTGATGCTGTAGACGTATGTGGCATTGTCGAAGGGGAACAGTTCGTACACGTTGGAGACGGTTATGTTCCGCCTGGACTTGCCGTCGAGCGGAAATGAAGTGCGCACTCCCCCGCTGTTGACAAACGACACATCGGCTTCTCCGATACGGCGGAGTATGTCGCACATCCAATTGGAAATCACCGTGGCCCGGTTTCCGCTGCCGGATATGTACCGGCCGGTGGCATCGACGTCTATGTATCCCACGACCTCGTTCAGTTGCCGGGAGACGGCAGCGATGGCGTTATCGGACACGGAAAGGATGTCTTCTTCAAGGTCGGCGGCATTTTGGGCGACGGTGGTATGGATATCCCGGCTGGCATCTACGTCCAGCACCTTAAGTTTGTTCACACCCTTGAAGGAGACAGCGCTGCTGTCGTCGACCGTGAATTCAAGCTCCGCATAGGCATAATGCTCGCAATATCTGCCGCCCTGCAGATAGGGCAGGCCCCAGGATGTCCATCCGGATATGGTTTGATGGCTGTGGCCGCCCAGGACCAGGTCTATGGCGCTGTCTTGCCCGAGCATCTTTGCGGCATTGTCGGCAACGCCATGGATGAGCAGGACGGTTGCATCGCATTGCCCTGATGACTCCAGGGACGCGGCAATGCCGTTTGCAATGGAAAAGTCTTCTTTAATCGAGTATCCCTCGCCGGTAAACTTGGACGTCATGATGCTGCTGGCATAGTTGACGGCAAAGCCTACAATGCCCACCTTTACAGGGACGGAGCGGCCGTCCGGGCCGGTTGCGGTCTTGTCCACTATTACATAATCCCGGGTCCAGGACACCTTTTCGCCATCTTTGTAAAGGTTGGAACATACCAGCGGCACCTCATTTACGCACTGCTGTCCGTCCCATTCATAATCCAGAAGGGTGGCGTCGGAATCCACCATTTTCTCTGCATGCCAGTCGAATTCGTGATTACCGAGCGCTACAGCATCGTACTCCATTTTATCCATGGATATGTAGATGGGGCTTCCGGAGAGGAGGTTGGACACGCTGCAGCCCTGGTACAGGTCTCCGCCGTCGAGCAGGAGGAGCTTGTCTTTGCCGTAACCGGCGTCGCGCCCGCGTATATCCTTGACTTTGTCTGCCACATAAGCCAGACGGTAATGGATGCCGCTCTTGTCTGAACTGACGATATATCCGTGGATGTCTGTGGTTTCTATGAGAGGAAGATAATACTCCCCCGGCAACAGCTTCTCCTGCTGAACCGGCGGATCTTCCGGCACAGGCTGCCCGTTCTCAGGTACCACCTTTCCGCAAGCAAAAAGCAATAAGGCGGATATCGCAAAAAGGAGGAAAGTATTGAACCTGTTTTTCATCGGCTAAAGATTGTCCAAAGATAACATTTCTTTTGGACAGTCGGCTCTGTGCGCATTCTTTTGTATATTTGCCGTATGAAACTGCTTATTGCAATTATTGCCTTGATGTGCGGTGTTGCGGCGCCGCAGCAGAGGGAGGAATATATAGTAATAGACAAAGAGCACTTTACGCTCACGCTTACGGCTCCGGACGGCACGGCCATCAAGACTTACGGCATTGCATGCGGTAAGAATTATGGCCAGAAGACGAGGAGCGGAGACCACAAGACTCCCGAGGGCACGTTCAGGATCAACCAGTTGCTCAATGCCAAAGGCCTCACCCACGACTTCGGCGACGGCAAGGGGCCCGTCAAAGATGCTTACGGCCCCTGGTTCCTGCGGCTCGACGTTCCCGGCCGGCGCGACATCGGCATTCACGGCACCCATCTGCCGGAATCAATCGGCTCCCGTTGCACCGAGGGCTGCATCCGCCTGCGTAACGAAGACATCACAGACCTCAAATCCCGTGTGCACGTCGGCACCGTTGTAATAATCCTCCCGGATCCCAATCAATAGCGCAGAGTCAACTCGCTGGTTTTCAGCATATTAATATAAGTGCCTGCGGTGTTTTTACCGCAGGCACTTTGCATATAATGCTGAATTTCAGCGGATTAGCCTTGCGGGCTACAGCTCGAGTTCACACAGTAAGGTAGCCTGGGTGCAATCCAGGACTCGCACGCGCACGAAGTCGCCGGCGCGGTGCTCGGAGTCCGTCCACACGCACATCTTGTTGTTGCCGGCACGGCCGCAGAGCTGGGCGGGGTCGCGCTTGGAGTGGCCCTCGACCAGCACCTCGAAGGTCTTGCCGACGTCGCGCCTGTTGCTCTCCAGGGAGAGCCTGTTCTGCACGGCGATTATCTCTTCCAGGCGGCGGGTCTTGACGTCCTGGGGCACGTCGTCGGGGTATTTGCGGGCGGCGAGGGTGCCGGGGCGCTCGGAGTAGTAGAACATGAATGCGGCATCGAACCCCACCTCTTCGAACAGAGAGAGCGTCTGCCGGTGGTCGTCTTCGGTTTCTGAGCAGAAGCCAGCTATGACGTCGGTGGAGATGGCGCAGTCCGGCATATAGCTGCGGATGGCGGCAACGCGCTGCAGATACCACTCGCGGGTGTAGCGGCGGCGCATCTTTTCCAGCATGCGGTTGGAGCCGGATTGCACCGGGAGGTGGATGTGGTGGCAGATGTTGGGGTGCGATGCCATGGTCTGCAGCACCTCGTCTGAGATGTCCTGGGGGTTGGAGGTGGAGAAGCGCACGCGCATTCCGGGGCAGGACTCGGCAACCAGGCGCAGGAGGCCGGCAAAGTTGCAGCCGTCGAAGATGTAGGAATCGACATTCTGCCCCAGGAGCGTAACCTCCTTGTAGCCGCGGGAGGCGCAGTCGCAGGCCTCGCGCACTATGGAGTGGAAGTCTCTGCTACGCTCGGCACCGCGGGTGTAAGGCACTACACAATAGGAACATACGTTGTTGCATCCGCGCATTATGGAGATGAAGGCGGACACGCCGTTGCGGTCTGTGCGAACGGGAACCACGTCGCCATACGTCTCTTCACGGGAGAGGAGGACGTTGATCTGCGGGGTGCCGGGGGCGGCGTTCTGGAGCATCAGCGGGAGGGACCGGTATGCGTCGGGGCCGGCCACTATATCAACCTTGCCAGACTCCAGGAGCTCCTCCTTGAGGCGTTCGGCCATGCAGCCCAGCACGCCCACAAGTACGCCGGGGCGCTGCCTGCGCTGCTGGTTGAATTGCTCCAGGCGGCCGTGGATGCGTTGCTCGGCGTTGTCGCGCACGGAGCAGGTGTTCACGAGGATGACGTCGGCCTCGCCCATATCCTCCGTACGTTCATAGCCGTGGGCGCCGAGGATGGAAAACACCACCTCGGTATCTGCCACATTCATCTGGCAGCCGTACGTTTCTATATACAGTTTCTTCATTCCGTTATTACCGAATCTCCCTCTTTCAAGGAATATTCCATTCATTACCGAATCTCCCGGAAGTCTTCTGCAGAAGGCAGAAATGAGGCTTAATGCCTTCTGCAGAAGACTTCCGTCCGATTCTATCTACTAAGTATCAAATACTTAATACTAAATCACTATAACGTCATTCCCGGCTCGACCGGGAATCTCTATTTAACCCGGATCTTTCTACCGAGGCTGAGGATGGTGGTGGGTTTGAGGCCGGGGTTGAGGTTGCAGATCTTGGAGACGGTGGTGCCATATTTGACGGCAAGGCCGCTAAGTGTGTCGCCGCTCTTGATGGTGTGGTACTTCATTGCGGCGCGCTCTTTGGCTATGCGCTCTTCCTCGGCGCGGATCTGCTCGTCGGTCATGTAGATCTCTTCCTCCTCGTCTATGGATTCGGGCACGTATTTGCTGTAGGCGGAGAGGTAGCTGCGCTTGAGCACAAAGGCGTTGCGGCGGAGCTTGCCGTTCTCGAAGTCGACTATCCATTCCGGGTCGAAAGCGAAGCCGTTGTAGCGAGTCTCGAAGTGCAGGTGCGGGCCGGAGCTGCGGCCGGTGGAGCCGCCGAGGCCGATCTGGTCTCCGGCGTGGATCCATTGGCCGGGGGTGACGTCTATGCGCGAAAGGTGGCCATAGAAGGTCTCTAAGCCGTTTTCGTGACGGATGATGACTAGGTTGCCGTAGCCCTTGTGGCGCTCGGCCAGGCGTACGCGGCCGTCAAACGCGCAGTACACCGGGGTGCCGGTGGGATAAGGCACGTCGCAGCCCTGATGGCGTCTGCCGTGACGCAGGCCGAAGCGGGAGAACACCTTGCCCTGATGCGGGCACACAAAGCGGCTTACCGAGTCTATGAGCGGGATTGTCACACGGTAAGGTATGCTGTCAAGCGGATCCCGGAATGGGTTGACGAGGCGGGTGTTCCAGTTCTTGGTAAAAAGGTCGTCCCCCTCCAGCACGGAGATGTTCTTGATAATCTTCCAGGTGTTGTCGTCCATCAGGACTATCTGGAAGCGGGCGTCGCCTACGTCGAGCGTGTCTATGGGGGCGCCGTTGCCCTTGGCGAACAACGAGATGCGTGAAGCTATGTCTGCGGGCTGGTCCAGCATGTCGGGCACTACTTCAAGAGTGTCCAGCGCAGGGTCGTATGCCTGGGCGTCAATGGTCAAAGTATCGGTCTGCGCCCTCAGAACGCAGACCGACATCATTAATAATATAAGTATACCTACTGTCTTCTTCATTAAGCTCTTACTCCTCCAAACTGCTTTTCTATTATCTCCTGGGCCTCCTTTATCTTCTGCTGGAGCACATCGTCGCTGGATGCCTCGCAGATGAAGCGCAGGTAAGGCTCGGTGTTGGACGGGCGCACGTTGAACCACCAGTCGGGGAACTCGGCACGGTAGCCGTCGAAGTCCATGAATGCGGTGGACTGCTCTGCGGCGAGGAAATGGTCGCGCACGGCGTCCATCGCACCCTTCTTGTCTTCTACGCGGAAGTTGATCTCTCCCGAGTTGCGATAGCGGGTTATCTTGTCTACCTCGCCGCTGAGGGTAAGGCCCTTCTTCTTGAGGGCGGAGACTATGCGGAGCACGATGATGGATGCGAGCATGCCGCTGTCTGAGTAGAAGAAATCCTTAAAATAGTAGTGGCCGGCGAGCTCGCCTCCCCAGAGACCGTCTATCTCGCGCAGTTTGGGAGCGGCGAAGGCACGGCCGACGCGCCAGGTGTGCATCTCTGCGCCGTAGGCTGCGAGCCACTCCCCTACGGCCTTGGAAGAACGGATCTCCTGGAGCACGCGGGGGTTCTTCTCTCCGCGCTCGTCGCAGAAATAGTATGCCATGAGGCCGATTACGAGGTCGGGGGCCACAAAGCGGGCTTTCTCGTCTACGAACATCACGCGGTCTGCGTCGCCGTCGTAGATTACGCCGATGTCTGCGCCGGTCTTCTTTACCAGCTCGCGCAGGGGCTCTACGTTCTTGGGGATGAGCGGGTTGGGCTCGTGGTTGGGGAAGCGGCCGTCAAGGGTGTCGAAGATGTATGCGGGGGCGTCGCCATAAATCTGCTTGACAAAGAGGCTGGACATGCCGTTGGAGCAGTCTATTGCGAGCTTGAGGTTGCTATAGTCGCCCTTATATTTCTTGAGGAACTCGATATAGTCCGGCTTGATATCGATTTCTTTGACTACTCCGGGCTTGGCGGCCTTGGGGGTGGGACGGCCCTCGTCTATCCACTGCTTGATCTGGCCGAGGCCGGTGTCCAGGCCCACGGGAAGGGCGTTCTCCCGCGAGACCTTCATGCCGTTGTACTCTGCGGGATTGTGGGATGCGGTAATCTGAACGGATGCCTTGTAGCCGTAATTCGCGGTGCCGAAGTACACGAGGGGCGTGCTGCTGAGGCCGATGTCGTCTACATTTGCGCCGGCGTCCGTAATGCCCTTGATCAGATAGTCGTGAATCTCCTGCGAGGAGACGCGGCAGTCGCGGCCTACCAGAACGGTGTCTGCCTTAAGGAGTTCCGGGAGGAAATAGCCAACCTTGTAAGCTACGTCTTTGTCGAAATCTACGTTATAGATTCCGCGAATGTCATAAGCGTGAAATGCACCCATAATATCAGTAATTTAGTTTTAGTCGATTTACAAAAATAAGAATTTTTTTG
>JAFZXV010000123.1 GCA_017616595.1 Bacteroidales bacterium | reverse complement strand
TAACCACCCCTCCAGGTCTCGTAGATGAAGCTGTAGTGGCTGCCGCCCTTGTCGTGATAGGTAAGGGAAGCTACTGCGCGGTCGGGAGTTACGTACTGGGAGTTGTGCAGAGGGATGTAGTTGGGACCCTCGTATGTAGGAACATAGGTAAATGCAGACTCGGCTGCGGAGCCGGGCATGCCGGTAACCTCCTTGCTCACGGTGTGGGTGTAGGAAGCGGAGAGGCTCAGTGCAGGGATAGGCTGCATGTTAGCGGAAACGCTTGCGGACCAGCCGTAGCCCCTGTCTGTGTTCTCGAGGACGAAGGCGCTGGGGTGCATTACCGTACCGTCGGACGCATAAGCGTTACGATACTGGTTGGGGTACATAGGACGGCTGTCTGCGCCGTTGAAGCGGGGGAAGCCGCCTACGTCCATCATTGCCCAGTCGGAGATGCATACTGCGTTGATGGTCTTGTTGAAGATACCTTCTGCAGTGATGCTGAACGGGAAGGAGGTAGGGAAGGAATAGTCGAAAGCGAGGGAACTCTTCCAGACCTGAGGCATCTTGAAGTCGGGATCCACTGCGTTCACGGCGCTGGGGACGGTGCCGTCTTCAGGAGAAACCGTGCTGGGATATCCCAGACCCACGAGCTTGCTGTAGAGGGCGGCGACGGTGGCCTTGCCCTTGACATCGGTTACGAGACCGCCTGCGAAATCATCCATGGTGAAATCCTTGCCGGCGATCTTCTTGGTATTGAGCTGTGCCTGATACTGCACCAGACCGCCGTTGGTAGGCATGTTGGTGAAGAACACCAGAGGCAGACGGCCGCTGAACAGACCGGTACCGCCACGGACCTTGAGGCTCTTGTTGCCGAGGACGTCCCAGTTGAAGCCGATACGGGGAGAAATGGTAACGCTGGAGTTGGGCCATTTGCCAGTGTCGATGTGGGTTTCCTGGTAATCCTTTGCCTTGGGATAGAAGGCGAGGTCCTTGATGGCGTTGTTGGTGATAAGGTCTGAGTTGTTGAAGAACAGACCATCCACGCGCATACCTGCGGTGAGCTTGAAGTTGTCGGACATGCTCCACTCGTCCTGGGCGTATACGCCGGCCTTGTAGAACTGCACGCGGGCTGCGGGAGCGAACTCGGGAACGCCGGAGCCGTCTTTGTCGTAGCCGTAGGTGAGGCAGACGACCTCAGGGGTGCTGGTGAAGAGAGCCTTTGCGTCGAGCACGCCGTTTACGTACATATCGTCGGTGATGTTGTAACGATAGTAGCCGGAGCCGTTGCGCATATACTGGTTGTCTGCCATCTGGTACTCGGCGGAAGCGCCTGCAGTGACCTTGTGGCTGCCGAAGAACATGGTTACGTCGTCCTTTACGTTGGCAACGGTGTTGTGCACGGCGTTGTTCCAGGTGAAGAGCTCATAGCCGAGGGCGATGTAGTTGTCATTGTCTTTGGTGATGTCGATGAAGGGGAACTCCTCGGAGTTGGAACCACGGACGTCGTCGAGCTTGGAGAAGGTGGCGAGGAACTGGTTGGAGATGTTGTCGGACAGACGGCTGTTGAGGTCGAGGGACCAGGTGCTCACGATGTTCTGCATGGAGTACATCGAGTTGGCGTAGGACATAGAATAGTCCGACATACGGGCGTGGCTCATACGGGTGCCGCCGTCCATGGAAGTTGCGTTGGGGCTGTTCCACACGTTGTTGAGCGTGTAGTTGTAGCGCAGCGCGAGGTGGTGTTTGTCGGAGATGTTCCAGTCTATGCGGGCGAGGACCTTGGCATTGCTCTCGTTTGCGGGGAACTCGGTCCAGGAACCGGTTTCGTAGCCGTAGGTGCTCTTCATATAGTCGGAGACGGCCTGGAGGTCAGCCAAAGTAGTGCGGGAGATGTAGTTGTTGGCGTCGGACTTGCCGTCCTCGGAGCCCCTCCAGCGGTTGACTACGGAAGGGATCTTGGAATACTCGGCGTTGACGAAGAAGAACAGCTTGTTCTTGATGATGGGGCCGCCGAGGGTGAAGCCGTAAGTGGTCTTGCGGTCTACTGCGCGGGCGCCGGAAATCTGGTCGCCGTCTACGGCGTCGCCCTGCATGTTCTCATTCTTGTGGAAGACGTAGGCAGTACCCTTGAAGGTGTTGGTACCGGACTTGGTGATGGCGTTGACGCCGCCGCCGATGAAGTTGGTCTGACGTACGTCGTAAGGGGAAATCACAACCTGGAGTTCCTCGATGGCGTCTATGGAGATAGGGTTGCCGCCGCCGGGGAGGTTGGAGCTCAGACCGAAGTTGTTGTTGAAGTTTGCACCGTCAACGGTGAAGTTGGCAAGACGTCCGTCGGAACCTGCAAAGCTCATTCCGTTGCCGCCGTAGGGAGAGAGGCGGGTGACGTCTGTGATGCTGCGGTTGACGGTAGGAAGGTTGACGATCTGGGCGTTGTTGATGTTGGTGGCGGCGCCGGTCTTCTCTGCGGCAAACTTGGAGCTTGCCTCGGAGATGACGACTGCCTCGGAGAGCATCAACTTGTCGTCGTCGAGCTTGGCATCGAGGGCGTAAACCTCTGCAAGCTGGAGGATTACATCGGTATAAGTAACCTTGCGGTAACCCATGCAGGAGACCTCTACGCTGTAGGGGCCGCCGGAACGCATACCGGTAATGTTATAACGGCCCTCCGCATTGGTGAGACCGTAGTACTGGGAACCCGAAGGCTGATGCACGGCCACTACTGCCGCACCGGGAACGGATTCTCCGTTTGCGTCGGTGACCCTGCCACCGAGAGCTGCTGTCGTAACCTGCGCGAAGGCGGAAACGGCAAAAGCCATTGCCGTCAGGGACAGCAACAGCGAGATGAATAATTTTTTCCTCATATAAAACTTAAAAAGGTATAAAATTCCGTCGCAAAGATATAGCAAGATTTCATACCTCACAACCGATATTGATTTTATTTATTCACAATTTTTGAGTAACTTTGCAAACTTTTAACCCGCGAGGAAAGATTTGCCTGATTGCAACCTCGCCTTAAAAAATGCTAAAATGAATTATCTTTTTTCTTCGGAGTCCGTCTCCGAGGGCCATCCCGACAAGGTGGCCGACCAGATTTCAGACGCTATCCTGGATGAATTCCTCTCTCAAGACCCCGACGCAAAGGTGGCCTGCGAGACCTTCTGCACCTCCGGCCTTGTGATAGTCGGCGGCGAGGTGCGTTCAGACAACGCATACGTAGACATCCAGGAAACCGTGCGCCGCACCATCGCCCGCATCGGCTACACCAAAGCAGAATATGGCTTTGACGCATCCTCATGCGGCATCATCAGCACCATTCACGAACAGAGCGCAGACATCAACCGCGGCGTCGTCCGTGCCTCGGAAGACGAGCAGGGCGCCGGAGACCAGGGAATGATGTTCGGCTACGCCTCCCGTGACACCGAGGAGTACATGCCGCTGGCGCTGTCGCTCTCCCACGCATTGCTGAGGGAGCTGGCGCAAATAAGGCACGAAGAGCCGGAACTCATGCCGTATCTGAGGCCGGACGCCAAGGCCCAGTTCACCGTGGAGTTCTCGTCCCACCATCATCCCGTAAGGGTCCATACCATAGTCCTGAGCACGCAGCACGACGAGTTCGACACAGACGACGCTATGCACGCCCGTATCGAGCGCGACGTGCGTGAAATCCTGATTCCCAGGATGATAGCCAAGCTCCCCGAGCGCACCGCCAGCCTGTTCAAGGGCGACTGGATCCTTCACGTCAACCCCACCGGCAAGTTCGTCATCGGCGGTCCTGCGGGAGACACCGGCCTCACCGGCCGCAAGATAGTGGTAGACACCTACGGCGGCCGCGGAGCGCACGGCGGCGGAGCCTTCTCCGGCAAGGATTCCTCAAAGGTAGACCGCAGTGCAGCGTACGCCGCAAGGCACATCGCCAAGAATCTTGTGGCCGCAGGAGTGTGCGACGAGTGCCTTGTGCAACTCGCCTATGCAATCGGCGTTGCCGAGCCCGTGAGCGTGTTCGTAGAGACATACGGCAGCGCGCACGTTCCCGGAGGTGATGCCTACATCGCCTCCCGCGTCCGCGAGCTGTTCGACCTGCGTCCCGCCGCGATAGTCCGCAGATTCGGGCTCAAGAACCCTATATTCAGCCCCACGGCAGCCTACGGGCACGTCGGCCGCAAGCCGTACAAGGCAGTGGTCAAGGTGCAGGGGCAGGAGCGCGAGGTGCAGTTCTTCGGCTGGGAGCTGCTGGATATGACAGACCAGGTCAAAGAGGCGTTCGCCCTATGAGCTCCCGCAAAGACAAGCCGCATCGCATCCAAATCAGCAACAAGCGCGCGTCGTTCGACTACGAATTCATCGAGCAGTACGACGCCGGCATAGTGCTGGTAGGTACCGAGATAAAGTCTTTGAGAGCCGGAAAAGCATCGCTGGCCGACGCCTGGTGCTACTTTTCCGGCCACGAGCTGTATGTGCGCGGGATGAACATCTCCACCTACTTCTGGGCCTCCAAATGGGGCAGCCACATCCCCGAGAGGGACCGCAAGCTGCTCCTTACCAGGCGCGAGCTCAGGCACCTCGAGCAGGCCGTCAAGAACAAAGGCTTGACGATTGTGGCCGTTCGGGCATATATTGCCGAGAACGGCTACGCCAAGCTCCACATCGCCCTGGCCCGCGGCAAGAAAGAATTCGACAAGCGCGCCACCATCCGGGAAAAAGACCTCCGCCGCGAAATGGAGCGAGGGTAGCGGGATGGCGCGGCCCGGCTGGGGCCGGGCGAGGCGAGGCGGGACTGGGCTCGCCGGGGCCGGGACCTTCCCCATACTCGCGGAGACCTTCCCCAAGGAATCCAGTTCTGGCGGCCCTCAGTGGCCTTTTCGCCGAGGAAGGTCCCCCACCCTTTTGGGGAAGGTCTGTTTTTCCCCCGGGGGACCTTCCCCATCACTTCGGCCCACCACGGCCCTCTGTGCCATTTCTGGCGGGGAAGGTCACGGCACTTTTTCGAGACCTTCCCCAAATCACCCTGCCACCTTCCCCGCAGCCCTGCCAGACCTGCCCCAAAGAATCCAGTTCTGGCGCCACTCGGAGCCACTTCTCCCTGGGAAGGTCCCCCACCTTTTTGGGGAAGGTCTCCTTTTCCCCCGGGGGAC
>JAFZXV010000122.1 GCA_017616595.1 Bacteroidales bacterium | reverse complement strand
GTCTGGATGACTGGACTTGAACCAGCGACCTCCTGGTCCCTAACCAGGTGCGCTACCAACTGCGCCACATCCAGAAGTGGGCTGCAAATGTAGAAACTTTTCTGATTTTATCCAAATATTTTTTGCAGAATTATTTTTGCTCCCGGCGTGCAAGAATGCGCTTGTCTTTGGATTTCATAGGTGAAAGAACGAAAAGTATATGAAAAAGCTATTAGTTGCAATCAGCGCAGTGTTTGTTCTTGCCGCCTGCTCGGCCGGCGATTATTATTTCCCGGATTCTCCCGCATACGAAAAAGGCGGTGAAGCCATGGAAGGAGATCTGATCGCACCCAACGGGGGCGGCTACGGCGAGGGCATGCCCGGAGTGGTAACTGCCGCCGAGTGGAACGACCTGGACAACTGGGCCTTCTGGAGCAGGCTGATGACCACAAAGCAGGATGAACAGACGGAGGGTTATGCATCCACGTCGGGATACTGGCGTTTCTGGACAGACCGCCGCGTTGCCGTTAAAGTAACGGGCGCAGACAACAATCCCGCCGCAGGCGTAAAGGTTGTGCTCAACAACGACGGCGCACCCATCTGGTCTGCCGTTACGGACAACCTGGGCCGCGCGGACTGCTGGATCGGTCTCCACAACCCGGACATCCAGACAGGCGCACTCTCCTTGACCCTTAACGGCACCGCCGTAGAGGGAGTACCCGTGGTCACCACCTGGGAGAGCGAGGAGCTGGCGATGAACGAATACACCGTCTCCGCCACCGCACCCGAGGCCAAGGCCGACATCCTCTTTATCGTAGACGCCACCGGCTCTATGGCGGACGAGATAGAGTTCCTCAAGGAAGACCTGATGGATATCCTCAGCAGGGCCCAGACGGCGCAGCTGCCCGTCTCTATCCGCACCGGTGCCTTGTTCTACAGAGACAAGGGCGACGATTACCTCACCCGCGAATCGGCCTTCACATCAGACTACAGCACTACCATCAACTTTATCAAGAAGCAGCGCGCTGAGGGCGGCGGCGATTTCCCGGAGGCCGTTCACACCGCACTCGAGAAGTCTCTCCAGGCCTTCGACTGGAATGTTAGCGCCCGCGCCCGCATTGCCTTCATCCTTCTTGACGCACCGCCCCATCAGGATGTGCAGGGCGTGGTGGAGAGCGTACAGCAATCCATCGACACATACGCCAGGATGGGCATCAAACTCATTCCGGTAGCCTCCAGCGGCATAGACAAATCTACGGAGTTCCTCCTCAGAATGATGGCAATCGCCACAGACGGAACCTATGTCTTCATCACCGGAGACAGCGGAGTGGGCGGCGAGCACCTGGAGGCCAGCGTAGGCCAGTACACGGTAGAAAAACTCAACGACCTTATGGTCCGCCTCATCCAAAAATATTTGGAATAATTACTTCACACACACAGCGCCAAGGCCGGTGGAACCTCTTCTGGTTCTGCCGGCCTTATTCTTTGATTATTTTTTATTATCTTTACGCAAATCATCGCAATATGAAAAGACTGCTGTTGTTTTGCGTTTTGGCCGCTGCCCTGGTGCACGGATGCGGCACCCCCGGATACAGGCTTGTGCCCGCAAAGAACTTCCAGGGAGAGGTGGACGGCAAGCCCGTTGCCCTCTATACCCTCAAGAACGGAGACGTAACCATGCAGGTAACCAACTTCGGCGCCCGCGTAGTGTCTCTCCACACTCCGGACAGGGATGGCAAATACCAGAGTATAGTGGTGGGCCACAACAATTTACAGGATTATGTAACACCTCCCGGAGAGCGCTACCTCGGCGCCTGCGTGGGCCCTGTGGCCAACCGTATAGGCGGCGCCTCGTTTGAGGTGGACGGCGTGCGTTACAACACTCCCGTCAACGACAACGGCAGGAACACCCTCCACAGCGGCTTCATCGGCGTAGACAATCTGGTTTGGGACGTGGTTGAAGCAACAGATACGTCAATCGTCCTGCACCTGCTGCATCCGGACGGCCTGGAAGGCTACCCCGGCAATATAGACATGACGATGACATATGCCATCAGCCCGGCAAACGAGTTCTCCGTGCGCTACAGCGCAACAACAGACAAGGCCACTCCGGTCAACTTTACCCATCATCCCTTCTTCTGCCTGCGCGGAGAGGGCAACGGCACGGTGGAGGAATACCGTATGTACATCAAGGCGTCCCGCTACCTCCCCATAGACGCCCAGAGCATCCCCACCGGAGAAATCGCTCCCGTCGAGGGCACGCCGTTCGACTTCCGCACGCCCTGCTCCATCGGCCAGAGGATAGGGGAGGATGATGAGCAGCTGCGCAACGCCCACGGCTACGACCACAACTGGTGCATAGACAAAGAAACGGACGGCGTAGAGCTCGTCTGCAGGGTGGACGATCCCGTCAGCGGCCGCTGGATAGAGGTGCTGTCGGACCAGCCCGGCCTGCAGTTCTACAGCGGCAACTTCTTCTTTGGCCGGGAGAAGGGTGCCAACGGCAACGTGCTCGGCTTCCGCAGCTCCCTCGCCCTTGAGACCCAGGCGTATCCCGATGCCGTCAATCACCCCGAATTCGGCAACGTTATCCTGCGTCCCGGCGAGGAATACACCCACACCTGCATCTACCGTTTTGGCGCAAAACCTGCCTGGGAACCCGCCGGAAGCCATATCCGCACCCCCTGGGCAGATGAAGTCAGCCCCGTGAACGCACATCCGGAGTACCCCCGTCCGCAGATGGTCCGCAAGTCCTGGCTGAGCCTCAATGGCCTGTGGGACTATGCAATCGCCCCTGCTGAGGCGCCGCAGCCAAAGTACCGGGACGGAGAGATACTCGTGCCCTTCTGCGCCGAATCCTCCCTTTCCGGAGTCGGCCTCCGTGTGGGTGCGGACAAGGCGCTCTGGTACAGAAGGTGTTTTTCCGTTCCGACCGACTGGGGCGGCAGGGTGCTCCTGCACTTCGACGCGGTTGACTGGAAGGCCGAGGTCTGGCTCAACGGCCAGGCGCTTGGCACCCACACCGGCGGCTATACCGCATTCTCGTACGACATCTCGGACTATCTGTCGGAAGGCCCCCAGGAACTTGTTGTTAAGGTGTGGGACGGCACAGATAACGACGAGCAGCCCCGCGGCAAGCAGGTGTCCAGGCCTGGCGGCATCTGGTACACCCCCGTTACCGGCATATGGCAGAGCGTCTGGCTGGAGCCGGTGGCGCCGGTGCATCTGATTGATTATGACTGCGTTTCTGACGTCGAGACCTGCTCCGTAACCGTGACGCCGCATGTCGAGGGAGACGCTCAGAAGGTCCGCGCCATCCTGTATGCGGCAGAAATCGGCTGGGATGCCGACAGCGGCGAGCACCGCCAGCTGGTGGGCTATGCAGACGGCCTGCCGGGGGAGCCGTTGCAGGTCGATCCCGTTGCCAATTGGCTCTGGACGCCGGAGGAGCCGTTCTTGTATCCGCTTGAAATAGAAGTATATAAAGACGACGAAGTAGTAGACAGGGTGCTGGGCTACACCGCCATCCGCAGCTGCACGGAAGTCATAGACGCACAAGGCTTCAAGCGCCTCGGCCTCAACGGAGAGCCATGCTTCCAGTACGGCCCGCTGGACCAGGGCTGGTGGCCCGACGGTCTCTACACCGCCCCCACCGACGAGGCACTGGCTTACGACATCATCAAAACTAAAGACTTCGGCTACAACCTCATCCGCAAGCACATTAAAGTCGAGCCCGCCCGCTGGTACTATCACTGCGACCGCCTTGGAATGATGGTCTGGCAGGATATGCCCGCAATGTCCGGGAACATAGACGTGCACACGCAGACCGGATATCCCCAGTGGGGCCAGTGGGCATACGACACCGGCTGGGACTATCCGCTCTCAGAAAGCGCCAAAGCCACCTATTACAAAGAATGGGGAGAAATAATAGCCCAGCTGCGCAAGTTCCCCTGCATAGTGGTGTGGGTGCCCTTCAACGAGGGCTGGGGGCAGTTCGACACAGAAAAGGTGGTCGGGTTTACCCGGGAGCAGGATCCGTCGCGCCTTGTCAATTCCGCCTCGGGCGGCAACTCCATCCTGTGCGGAGACATACTGGACAGCCACAACTATCCGCGCCCGATTATGAAGTTCCGCAGCGGCGGCGCCCAGATAGACGTGCTGGGCGAATATGGCGGCATCGGCCTTGCCTTGGACGGCCACCTCTGGCAGTCCGGCAGCAGCTGGGGCTATCAGGGCCTTTGCAAAGACGGCGCTGAGGTGCTGGAGAAGTACCGCCGTTATGCCATAGACGAGTTTATACCGGAAATCAAGAGCGGAGTTTCCGCCGGCATCTATACACAGACCACAGATGTGGAAGTGGAGGTCAACGGCCTTATGACCTACGACCGCAGAGTAATTAAAATGGACGAGGCGGAGCTTAAGAAAATCAACCTTCAAGTACGTAACAGCTTATGAGCAAAAAATCCTCTTTCAGCAAGAATTGGCCCCGGTATATCCTTCAGTGGGGCGTTTTGGCGGCCCTGGTATTTGTCCTCAGCGGCCTTGCCGGGCTTATATTCGGCAGAACCGAGCCGGCTGACCCCGAGGCATTCTGCCCCTTCGGCGGCCTGGAGGCGCTTGCCACCTACGGCGTGCGCGGGTCGCTGCCGTGCAGTATGAGTTCCCTCCAGATAATGATGGGAATAGTGCTTGCGGCGGCCGTAATACTTTTCAGCAAGCTGTTCTGTGGCTACCTTTGCCCCGTGGGTACGGTTGAAGACCTGCTGGGCAAGCTGCGCAGGGTGCTGAGGATCAAAGCAATCCCCATCTCTGGCAAAAGCGTTGCAGACAAGTGCCTGCGCATAGTCAAGTACGGCCTGGTGTTCTGGCTTTTCTATATGACGGCCACATCCAGCGAGCTGTTCTGCAAGCGGCTGGACCCATACTACGCCGTTGCCACCGGCTTCAAGGGGGAGATAGTCCTCTGGATGTCCATAGTAACCTTTGTGCTTGTGGTTCTGGGTGGCCTGCTGATAGACAGGTTCTGGTGCAAATACATCTGCCCCCTCGGCGCCATATCCAACTCCCTTAAGTTCTGGGCCTGGATGGCCGGCATCGGCATAGTATGGCTGGTGCTGGGCAAGATAGGCCTCAGCATCTCCTGGATCTGGCTGCTCGGCGCCCTCTGCCTTGCCGGGTACCTGCTGGAAATCATCTGCGGCAAGCCTAAGCTGTTTTTGCTTGGAATAACAAAAGACGCTGATAAATGCACCGTCTGCGGCCTCTGCAACAAGGCATGCCCCTACGGCATTGACGTAGCATCGGCAAAGCAGCGCGTTAACTGCGTAGATTGCACCCTCTGCGGCGAGTGCGTGGGCGCCTGCCCTCACGGAGCCCTTCTCCCCGGAGTTTGCAAGAAGCCGAAGTGCGGCTTCTGGAAGTTCGTGCCGGCAATCCTTACCGTAGTGCTCCTTTGCTTAGGGTTCTGGATCGGCAGCAAAGTGGAGCTGCCCACTATAGACGAGAGCTGGGATATGGAAAACGTAGACGCAGCCTCGCTCAAGACAATGGAAATGATGCCGCTGCGCTCCGTGAAGTGCTTCAGCAGTTCCATGGCATTCAAGGGCAAGGTTTCCCAAATCAAGGGAACGCACGGAGTAAAGACCTTTGTGGGCAAGCACCGCGTGGTTATTACTTACGACCCTTCGGTAGTAAGCGAAGAGCAGATCCAGGAGGCCGTGTTCGTGCCCACAAAGTTCCGAGTAAACAACCCAGACCCTGCAAGCGTAGAGCAGGTTAAGATAGTTACCATCCGCACCGAGGATATGCCGGACAGGATGGACCTCAACAACTTTGGAATGCAGCTGCGCCTTTCCGGAAAGAAGATTTACGGCATAGAGAGCGAGTTTGCGTGCCCGCTCATAGTGCGCGTGTTCATGGATCCCGAAGAAGAGGCCGACCAGGACTGGTTCAAGGAAATAGTGGAGAAAAAGGCCCTGGAGATGCCCACCGCAAAGGGAGACGTAAAGGTTACTCCGCTCGCCTTCCGCTTTGTCAAGATGGAGAAGGGCGAGGAATTCATGCCGGTGGCAGATTACATCAAGCATATGTTCACCCCGTTCAAGGCCGAGTATAACGGCCGCTACGAAGACGGCATAAAGAAGCGCTCCGAGGTGTACGAGGGCAAGCCCCAGTACATCTTTGAGATAGAGAACCAGAACTTCGAGAAGCCCATCGTGCAGCGCTACCTGCCGTTCCTGAGCAACCATATCTCGCGCGAGGAAGGCGTAATCGGAATGTACTGCGTGATTAACGACAGGCTCGTCCCCGCAATCCAGATCCGTTACGCTGCCCCCTGCACTGAAGACAAGCTCTGGGAGCTTATGACAATGGACACCTGGACCATAACCTATTCTGCAGACAACGTTAAGGAAGAGCCCGCCAAGCTGTCTTTCGACAAGCGCGGAGTGTCCAGACCCTATGCAGCTACGGAATAAGGATGAAAAGGTCTCTATTATCCCTGCTGCTGCTTGCCATCTGCCTGCCGGCACTCGCAGCCGGCCCGCTCAGGGTTGAGGGCCGCGTGCTGGAGGCCGGCTCGGGAGAGCCGGTGCCGGGCGCGGCCGTGCAGCTGGACGACAACTACCTCTGGGCGGTAACGGCCGAGGACGGCACTTTTGCGCTCATAGGGGCGGAAAAGGGCAGTTACGTCCTTTCCGTATCGTGCCTGGGATACAATACCGTCAAGCAGAAACTCACACTTGCCGAGAGCGTCAAAGACCTTACGGTAACCCTCTCGCTCAGCAGCCTGGCGCTGGACGAGGTGGTGGTTACCGCAGAGACGTCCAAAGACAACATCAACACCACCCAGACCATAGGCCGCACGGCCCTGGACCACCTGCAGATGAACAGCATGGGCGGCATAGCGGCCCTGCTCCCCGGAGGCAAGACAATCAACCCGGACCTTACTACGGACAATTCCTTCTCTCTGCGGTCTTCGGGCTCCACCGCCGGCAACGCGGCGTTCAGCACCGCGGTAGAGGTAAACGGCGTGCGAATGGGCGGCAACGCCAACTTTGGCGGAATGTCCGGCACCGGCACCCGCAGCATCACGGTAGACAATATAGAGTCGGTGGAGGTAATCACCGGCGTGCCCTCCGCCGAGTACGGCGACCTGGGCTCCGGCATGGTCAAGGTCACCACCCGCAAGGGGCGCACCCCGCTCAGCATTGTGGGCTCCGTCAACCCCAGGACCTACGAATTCTCCGTATCCAAGGGCTTCGAAGTAGGGGAGGGCGTGGTAAACCTCAGCGCCGAGTGGGCCCGCGCAACCAGCAAGCTCACATCGCCTTACACCTCCTACACACGCCGTGGTTTTACGGCAGACTATACCCGCACGTTTGCCAAAACCCTGCGCCTGGAGGCCGGCATCAACGGCAACATAGGCGGCATGAACAGCAAGAACGACCCCGACGCCTACTCCAACGAGTACACCACTGAGCGCGACAACCTGCTCACGCCCCACGTCAAGCTGACCTGGCTCCTCAACCGCAGCTGGGTGACCAACGTCTCCTTCGAGGGCTCGGTCTATTACCACGACAACCGTTCCCATTTCCACGGCTACAACTCGTATGCGTCGGTGCAACCCTCGGTGCATGCGGAGCAGAAGGGCTACTGGATGGCGGACGCGCTGCCGCTTACGTTCTACTCGGACCGCATCACTGACTCCAAGGAGCTGGACTTCTCCGCCCGCCTCAAGTACGACTGGCTGCACCACTGGGGCAGCGTCAAGAATACGTTCAAGGCCGGCCTGCAGTGGAAGGCAGACGGCAACGTAGGCCGGGGCGAGTGGTACGAAGACCCGTCGCTTGCGGCCAACGGCTACCGTCCCCGACCGTATACGGACTATCCTTTCATGCATACCTTTGCCGCATTTGCGGAAGACAACATCAACATCCCCATCGGCGCCACCACCCTCAACCTGATGGCCGGCCTGCGCTGGGAGAACGCCTTCATAAACGGCAGCCCGTACAGCAACCTCAGCATACTCAGCCCGCGCCTGAATGCCAAATGGGCGGTGTCCGAGGCCTTTTCCATACGCGGCGGCTGGGGCATAGCGGGCAAACTGCCGTCGTTCTACATCCTCTACCCCAGGCAGGAGTACAGGGATATCCAGACCTTCGGCTACACCCACGGCGAGTCGACTTCGTACATCTATTATACGATGCCGTACTCCATGGTGTACAACCCGGAGCTGCGCTGGCAGCGGAACCGGAATTCGGAGGTGGGAATCGACGTTTCCGCGCTTGGTATCAAGATGTCCCTGGTCGGCTTCTACAACGTTACTGAGGGCCCGTACGAGTATGGCACCGTGTACGAGCCGTTCTCTTATAACGTTACCGGCACGCCCGAGGGCTACACGATGCCTTCCGAGCCGGAGGTCGTGGTGGACAACCAGACGGGCACGGTGTATTTCCGGGCGGCCGACGGCTATTTCGCCCCCGGCGCGCTTAAGGTTACGGACCGCACCTTTGCGGCCTCCCGCCGTCAGGAGAACGGCGCCGACGTGCACCGCTACGGCGTAGAACTCACTATCGACTTTCCGGAAATCAAGCCCATAGACACCCAGGTGCGCATAGATGCATCCTGGAACCACTCCCACTTCAGCT
>JAFZXV010000121.1 GCA_017616595.1 Bacteroidales bacterium | reverse complement strand
TCATCTCTTTGCGCAGCCCTGCGCATTTGAGCACCACGCCCCAGCCGCCCGGCCCGGGGTTGCCGCTGGCAGCTCCGTCGGTATACAGCTCTATTACAGGACGTTCGCTCATAGGTAAGGCTGGATTTCCGAGTATTCGTACCCTCTGGAAAGGGCAAAGCGTATGAGTTTGAGGCGGGCCTGCGGATCTCCCTCCAGGGTGCGCGCCTTGGCGGCAAGAAGGCTCTGAAGCTTGCCGGCGGATGCATCCTGGTCTATTTCCGAAAGGGCAGATTCTATGACATCCCGCCCTATGCCTTTGCCGGAAAGGGCATAGCGTATCTTGACGGGGCCCCAGCCGCCCAGGTGGGCTTTGTCCCGGGCAAAGGCGGCGGCGTACCGGAGGTCGTCTACGTACCGGTCGGCCACAAGCGATTCGAGCACTTCTGCTGCCCGCTGCGCATCGCCATCCAGAGCTTTTATGGCCTTGGCGCGGACGTCTGCGCTGCAGTACTCGCGTCTGGAGCACTGCGCCTGCAGTTTGCCTAGAACCTTTTTCTGAGCCTCGTCCATCGCGTTAAAAATCAAATCCGAATGAAATGTACAGGCCGGCGTCCTGGCTGAAGTCGCGCATCCTGTCGGACCAGGTGCCAAGCACACGCACGGGACCCGCCTTGGTGTTGTACGCTACCTCGAATCCGGCGCCCCAGAGCGTCGGCAGAGGCGAGGAGATGAACTCGCGCGGTGTTTCCGCCTCCCTGAAGTAACCGCCAGTGGCCGTGAAGTACAGCCTCTCCCCCACTCTCAGGCGCGCTCCGACGTTCATTACGGCCGCATACGGTCCAGCCTGATATACGTTGCCCAGGCCGATGAAGGGCATCTGCCCCTCTATATATCGCCCGCCGATAACGCCGCCAACATAGTTCTGGTGCGCAAGCGAGTACGTAGGATCGGCCCCGCCCAGCAGGCTCGGGCTCGTGGGACTGCCCATAAGGGCGCGGAGGTGCATGTCAGGCACTATGGCAAAGCGCTCGCCAAGCGGCATTACGAAGTTCATGTTGAAGTATGCCGTGTGAAGCGGCGTAGAGTACTCTACCCCGGGCTTGAGGAAGTCGTAGTCGTAGCCGAAGGTTATCCGGGCTCCGTGGGAAGGATAGTACAGACGGTCCTGGGTATAAACCGTACCCTTCACAAAGGCTCCGACGTAAGATCCGTTTATAAGGTCCGGGTAGCGTATGCTGGTCTCGTATCCGTAGCTGCTGCGGGGAGAAAGCCTGTAGTAGCGGTATTGCGCGCCAATGTTGAAGTCTACCATGGTCCACTTGATGTTGGACAGGTAGAGCCTCTCCCTGTGCCCCCACCAGCGGGCTTCCGAGCCGGCCCCGTGGATCTGGGTATAGAGCGATGAGGAAACGTTGTCTATGCGGGCGTCCAGGTTGATGGTGGGCAGCCAGCTGAGGTCCAGGGCACCGCGGGCGGAGGCAAACTGGTTGCGGCCGACCTTGGCGTCAAGATCGAGTTTGAAGCCGCTGAGCTTATAGGCGTTCAGGCCAACGTTGAACAGGAATGATGCCCATTCTTCCGTATCGAAGCGCACGCTGGCGCCAAAACGGTGGCGGGGGCCCTTGACGCAGTCGAACACGAGACGGTACGGCTCTTCCTTCCCGAGGATGCTGTAGGTTACTGAGGAGAAGCAGCCGGTGGCCTGTATTATGGATGTCAGGTGCTGCATTATCTCCTTATCCACAAAAGAGCCGGCCTTGATGTTTATCTTGCGCTGCAGGATGCGGGATTCCGCATTGCTCAGGCCTCTGAACTCGATGCTGTAGATGCGCACCGGTCTGGTGCCTATATCAGTGGCTCTGGGTGCCTGGAGGGTGTGTTTTGCAGCCCCCACAAGACTCTTGACCTCACGCAGCTCCGCATCTTTGGCCTTTGCGGCAATGTATCCGCGATGGATCATGGTGTCTATGGCCGCGGGCGTGAAACTCAGCATGTTGTAGCCGTCCAGCTGCGGTTTGATGAAGACGTCCGTCCCGCCCACGTTGCGTGAGTACACGTTGCGCCCGAGCATGGTGGCAAACTGCATTATGATGTCCAGCAGGTTGTTGACCTGGGAATAGCTGGGGTCTGCGTCTGTAAGGTCTACGCCGATGACTATGTCTACGCCCATCGCGCGGGCTATATCAACCGGGAAGTTGTTGCGCACTCCGCCGTCCACCAGTATCATTCCATCGGTACGCACGGGCTTGAAGAGACCCGGGATGCTCATCGTGGAGCGCATAGCGTCCTTGACTGAGCCGTAAGACCAGTTCTTGGACTTGAGCGTCACCATATCCGCCGCCACGCAGAAGTACGGGACCGGCAGCTCGTCGAAGTTCATCCTGTCTTCGTAGCCCACGGCAACGCTGGAGAAGAGGTTATTGACGTTGAAGCCGGCCACATAGCCCGAGGGAAGCGAGTTGGCGAGATTGTTCTGGCCTATGTTCAGGCGGGCGCCGTCGTCGTAATAACGGAACTGCTCATCAATGCGCGACTGGAAATCGCGCTTGGCATAGAACAGGGGCACGGCAAACTGATACGTCTCCCTGTAAATCTTGCGGGCGTACGAGTAGTACGACGGGGCGATCTGGTCCGACAGCATAATGTTCCAGTCCTGCACGCGGAGAAGCGAATCCATAAAGTGGGCGTCGTAGCCAAGTGCGGCGATGCCTCCCACGAGTCCGCCCATACTGGTGCCGCATATCATATCCACCGGTATTTCCAGCTCTTCCAGATAGCGGATGACGCCGGCGTGCGCAGAGCCCTTTGCCCCGCCGCCGCTCAGCACAAGGCCTATGGTCGGGCGGTGCTGGGTGCGGTGGATGGAGTCCATCCTGGCGCGCATACGGGCTATTGCGGCAGCATCTCCCGCAGGGTCGATACTGTCTATGGAAAGGCCGTTTTCGTACTCCTGAGCCGGCGCAGGCACGGCCAGAAGCAAGGCTATTGCTGCGAGTGCTGCCCTGCAAGCATTCCGCATGCGGCGAGGATATCCTCGCCTCTGGAGGCTCTGATTGTGCATACTATACCGTGGTTGTTGAGTCTGTTCTTGAATTCTTCCATCCGCACGTCGGGTGAGCAGCGGTAAGGGAAATCCGGGATTTCGTGAAAGCGGATCAGGTTGACGCGGCACTCCAGGCCCTCCAGCAGGCGGATAAGCGCGTCTGCGTGGCGTTTGTCGTCGTTCCAGCCGGCAAACATTGTGTACTCGAAGCTCACGCGCCTCTGGCCGGAAAAGTCGTATTGGCGGATGAGGCCGACGACGTCCGAGAGCGGCCATGCCTTCTGCACCGGCATAAGCTCCAGACGCTCTTCCGGGAAGGGATTGTGGAGGCTCACCGCAAGGTGGCAGCGCTGCTCGTCAAGATACTTCTTGAGTACTGGCAGCACGCCTATGGTGCTGAGGGTGATGCGTTTGGGGCTCCATCCGAAGCCCTCCGGAGAAGTGAGTATCCCTATGGCCTTGGATACGGCGCCGTAATTGTCCAGCGGTTCTCCCATTCCCATAAATACGGCGTTGGTTAGGGAATCGGACTCGGGAATGCTCACAAACTGATTGAGGATGTCCGCCACATCCAGGTTGCCGTGCCAGCCCTGACGCCCGGTCATACAGAACTTGCACCCCATCTTGCAACCGGCCTGGGAGCTGACGCAGAGTGTTTTTCTGTCTTCGTCGGGTATTAAAACCGCTTCTACCGCATTGGTCTCCCCTGCTTTAAAAAGATACTTTGAGGTTCCGTCCGATGAGAGAGCGGAGCCTATGGGGGCGGAGGTGCCGAGCTCGTACATTTCCTGCAGGCGGGCCTTGGAGTCTTTGGAGATATTGACCATACGGTCCCAGCCTGTGGCGCGCTTTGCATAGAGCCAATCCGCTATCTGACGGCCCACGAAGGGCTTGAGTCCGCAGGCGACTGCGGCCTCGCTCAGCTCTTGCAGATTTTTTCCCAGCAACTTCTGTTTCACCTTACAAAAATAACGAATTTTCTCGTATATTTGTGAGCTAACATTTTAAAACCACACGTTATGGCTAAAGAAATTGAAACACAGGCCTCCGACGTCAATGCCGCCAAACTCAAGGCATTGCAGGCCACGATCGACAAGATCGAAAAAGATTTCGGAAAGGGCACGATTATGAAGCT
>JAFZXV010000120.1 GCA_017616595.1 Bacteroidales bacterium | reverse complement strand
TTGTACGCCGGTACTGCGACTGTCAGCGCTTTGCCCATTTGCTTCTAACTGCTAAAAGAAACCGAGGCGGTCTGTTATGAGCTTGACGCCGCCGGACACGAGGTCGAGCTCGTCTTCGTCGATGGGGAATGCGCCGGCCTCTACCAGATTGTTGTAAAGCTCCCTGACTTCCTGCTGCTTTTCTTCGAGCTGCTTTTTCATCTGCTCGATTTCCTGGTTTGTCAATGATGCCATAATATTAATACTTGATTATACTGCTGTTTTTAACCGGATGATAGAAGGTGTTTGCCGTATGTTCTTCCAGGTATTTGCGTTCATATACCTCCGGAGGCCCCCAGGACACCTGGAACTGATAGCCGAAGTTCTCGAACTGCCTCACATAGTAACCTTTGCAGTAGGCCAGAGAAGGCAGCAGGAACTCGTAATAGACGGTGTCGTTCTCCTGCATGAAGGCCTCCAGGTCCGCCAGGAACCTGCGGCTTGCATAGAACAGATGGCACCAGGCAAAGTACAGGTGCGGGAAAGGATTGTCTTTGATGTATTTGCAGGGCCAGTGCCTGGGGTCTCCCATAACGTCGGATGCGATGTGTACGTAATCGCAAGCCAGGCCGTTGACCTTGCGGACGAAAGTCCGCCATTCTCCCGTAAATACCAGGTCCCCTTCCATAACAAGGTAGTGCCTGTATTCCTTTTCCTTTGCGAATTCGAGCAAGGGGAGCAGGGGATTGGGAATCCTGGGATGGCCGCAGTGGAAAAAGCCCTTTATCGTGCCCGAGTCGAACAGGTGGAACTGCAGGTCGGGATAATCTGCAGGGTCCAGGCTCTGGGCGTGGCAGTCGTACAGGATGTAGAAATCCATCACCTCGCTTATCTCCGCATTCAGGTAGCGCAGATAGCCGATCATGGGCCCGTCCATCCTGTGCGTCAGAAGCACGACGCAGTTTTTATGTCCACCCTTATCGTTCATCCTTTAGCTTAATCTGATGCACATCAGCGTGAGGTCGTCGTTAGGGTCGGCGCCGGCACGGTGCTGCTGTACGGCCTCCTTGAGCATATCGATAGTTTCTCTGGCGTTGCCGGCGGAGGATCCGGACATCACCTGCAGGAGGTGGTCGTTGCCAAAGAGCTGCTGCTGAGGGTTTTCGGCCTCGTTGAGCCCGTCGGTATAGATGAGTATCCGGCGGCCACGCACATCGGGGATCGATTCTCCCTCAAACGGATCGTCTTCCCAAAGGCCGAGAGGCTGGTTGACGTATTCCATCTGCAGGAATTCTCCGTCGATCACGGGGGCGTTGTGCCCGCAGTTGCAATAGTCCATCCTGCCGGAGTCGAGGTGGAGAAGGCCGATGAACATGGTTACGAACATGCCTTGATCGTTGTTTTCCGACAGGGCGTTGTTCATTCGCACTGCAATGCCGGCGGGAGACATTCCCTCGGCGGCGAGGGTGCGGAAAAGACGGGCGCTCTGTGCCATGAAGAGCGATGCGGGTACGCCCTTGCCGCTTACGTCACCCACGCAGAAGTACAGGTCGTCTCCCTGCAGGACATAGCCATAAAGGTCGCCTCCGACTTCTTTGGCAGGAGTCATCTCTGCGTACATATCCAGGCCTTCCCGCTCGGGGAACACGCCGGGCACCATGCTCATCTGTATGTCCCTGGCGATGCGCAGTTCGCTCTCTATGCGTTCCTTGGCGGTTGTGGTTTCTTCCAACTGGTCATACGCCTCCTGCAGTTTGGTGTGGGCGGCGGCAAGGCGTTTCTGTGCACGGCGCCGGTACAAGGTGTAAACGACGAAGAAGGCGGTTATCAGCACAAGTGCGATGCCGGTTCCGAGGAGGCGCTGCTGCGAGAGCCTGGCCTTCTGCCGCTCGATCTCCATCTCTTTTCCCTGTGTGTCGTATATGACGGCGAGCTCGGCCGCATTGTTGTTCCTGTCTTCTTCCAGTGCCTGCGGATAAGAGTCTGCTATTATCCCTGCCAGGGTGTTGGCAACGGCCTGGCGTTTTGCGCCAAGGTTGGCTTTGAGCCTTGGAATATAAAAAGACCCGATGTTGTCCAGATTGATGGCGGACAGCTTGTTGTCTTCCGGCAGCAGCTCTTCAACGCGGTCAAGAAGGTCTGCGGCCTCGCTGAATCTGCCTTTGGACAGAAGGAAGCTGGCGGCCACGTCCATTTTGTATGGCCATGCCTCCAGCTGCGGTATGGTGTTGTGGAGCAGTGCAAGCGCTTCGTCTTCCTTACCTTGTTTGTCCAGCAGCCGGACCTTTTTCAAAGCCACTTCCAGCCTGTACTCGTCTGCCAGATCCGGAAATCCCTGGTTGTCGAGTTCGGGAATCAGCTCTTCCTCCCGGGTGAGCAGACTGTCCACCCGGGCCCAGTTTTCATCCGTAAGCGCATGGTCCAGAAATGCATCCAGCGTTATAACTTCGTTGGGGGTGGTTTCCAAACCATGGTTGAAAGCCTCCTGCCGCAACAGATCAAGCACCTGACTCTCAGTCTCCATGAACTCGGGGATGTTGAGGGCGTGCTGGGCTAAGGCTATGGCATAAATGAAGTTGCTCTTGTATCCGTCAAGCCCGTCTGTGTTTGAGCTTTCCAGTCTGGCCAAAGCCTCGGTGGCGATCTCGATCGAGCCCGTAAAATCGTTTAAGGCAATACGCATCTGGCACAGCCTGTCCGCTACGATTATATAGGCTTGCATGCCGTCCTTCTCCGGACTTATGCCGTCATAACTTCTGGCGTAGTACCGCTCCGCTACCCTGGCGTGCAGATTAGCATCGTTCAGCATGCCGCGGGCGAAGTCCGCAACGGGTTCGGAAACCTCCCCGCGGGCAAGAAGGCTGTCCAGATACTCAAGGACCATGTCTTCGTGGTCGTGATAATAATCGGCCGTACCTGCGAGCTGAAGAAGCTGCTCGTAAGTGTCCTGTCGCTCTTGCTGCCCTTTATGGCAGGCAGTCAGCAGGAGCGCAGACATCAGCACTGCGGCGAGTGCTCGTGTTCCTGGAATGTTCATTAGAAATGTGCTGGAGGGATGGGTGTGGGAGAGGGAGGTAAGGGCCTGACAGTATGACGATAGGGATTGCCTCCGGCTACAGTGTCCAGATAGTCATCCGGGAGTGTAACGACACCGGCCTCGGCAAGTTTGTCGTAGATGGCGTTGATCTCGTCTTTCTTTTCTTTGAGTTGCTGCTGCAGCTCCTGAATCTCTTCGTTTGTCAAAGTTGCCATATCATATGGATTTTTTAAAATAATCTATTGTGCGCCGCAGCCCGTCTTCCAGCGGCACGGCAGGGCTCCAGCCAAGGGCCTTGCCGGCAAGCGTTATATCGGGCTGGCGGCGGTGCGGGTCGTCGGACGGAAGCGGTTGGTATATCAAAGCCGACCGGCTGCCGGACAGACGGATTATGAGCGATGCCAGCTCCTTGATGCTGCGCTCGTCCGGATTGCCCAGGTTGACGGGGCCCGTAAAGCCTGCGGGCGTATCCATCATACGCATCATCCCTTCCACAAGGTCTTCCACATACATGAAGGAACGGGTTTGCGAGCCGTCTCCGTAAATGGTTATGGGCTTGTTTCCCAAGGCCTGGACTATGAAATTGGACACCACACGGCCGTCGCCCACAGCCATATTGGGGCCGTAAGTGTTGAAGATGCGTACTATCTTTACGTTGACACGGTTCTGGCGGAAGAAGTCCATGCACAGAATCTCTGTGCAGCGCTTGCCCTCGTCGTAGCAGGAACGGATGCCTATGGGGTTGACGTTGCCGTAGTAGCTTTCCGGCTGAGGGTTGATTGCGGCGTCGCCATACACCTCGCTGGTGGACGCCTGAAGGAAAGGGCATCCGTGCATCTGCGCCAGCTCCAGAAGGTTGAGGGTGCCGATTACGCAGGTCTTGGTGGTGTTGATGGGGTTGCGCTGATAATGCGGCGGCGATGCCGGACAGGCAAGATTCCAGATCTGGTCTATCCTCTGCAGGCCGGAGTAGGGTTGAAGGATGTCGTGGTTTACAAAACGGAACAGCGGGTTGCCGGACAGCTTCTGGATATTGTCAAGACTGCCAGTCTGGAGGTTGTCAAGACAGACAACCTCCAGACCCTCGTCCAGAAGGCGCCGGCAAAGGTGGAAGCCGATGAATCCGGCTCCACCCGCCACCAATGCCGTTTTGTGACTCTTCATTAAAAGACGATACTCTTAATGATTGGTGGTCGGAGGGGGAACAAAAGGTCCGGACTGCCCTCCGGGAGGAGTGACCTTTGGCGGTTTGGGCACAACGACGGGGTTGGGGTTGTAACCGTAAGGGCCGGTTCCGCCGGCAGCCTGGTCCAGTTCATCCTCGGACAGTTCGGTTGCAGCGACGTCCGCCAGTTTTTCTTTAAGATCTTTTTCCATGATAGTAAGGTGTTTATAAGGTTGTTATTCAAAATCTATGGCTTCCTTGCCCTCGGACGGCTCATCGTCGGTGTGCTTCTTGAACCTGTTGATTATCCGACTGACTGATTGATAGACAGCTCCCATTCCGGACACAAAACGGAACGACGGGCAGACCTGCATCTGCAGGAGTATCCACCGGTACCATTTATCCATGAAGGTTTTAGGCGGGCAGGGGTCTTTGTATGGCGGAAAGAGGGGCGTATCCTTCCACGGAGAGAGAGCCTTGTAACGGAAATAGTCGCCGGAACGGGAGGACAGGCATCCCTCATGCCACGGACGGGCCCTGGTCCATCCGCCCACATAGTGTATGATGACCGGATGCAGGATGGACTCCATTATCTCTTCGTCTGTATGGATGTTTCCCGGCCGCATCCATCCGAGTTCCTGTCTGGGATGGAAATAGTGCGACACATAATTGTACTTCAATGGCAGCACCTTGAGGAGCCGTTCCGGTATGGCGTTGTTGAGCAGTGTCTGGTCCGGCCACTTGAAGCGCTTCTTCTTATGCAGGGTGTCTATTATCATCTGGTGGCAGTTCTCGCGCCGCCAGGCTGCCAGGTCGTACAGCAATACGCCGGAATTGAAATAATAACTGTTGCCGCTGTACAGCACGATCCGTCCTTTGCGGATATCATCTGTAACCCAGTTTGAGGGTATGGCGCCCAGGGCGGCTCCTTCCATATCCAGCGTCTGCAATTCGGCGACGGATCCGGAAACCACCGTGTCTCCGTCTATGAACAGCAGACGTTCTACATATTCGGGGAATATCAGGTCTACGAACGCCTTGGCATTGGGAGCCATGCTGCCACGCCAGGCCGGGAGGTTGGGGAATTCCCGCCTCACATTGTCGGTAACCGACTTGGCGTCCAGATACGTGACCCGCTTGCCGTAGCCGGCGGCTATCCCGTTCAGCCGTTCCTTGTTGGCGGGGCGTATGCCGTAGTCCAGGAAAAATACTTCCTCAGGCACATAGTCCGGATTGTTCTCGAAGAACCCTATCAGCGAGATCCCTGCCTCGCGGGCAAAGAAATCGTTGATAGAATAACAGATATACAGAGTCTGGTGTCCCATATTACTGCCGGCTGTCGATTTCGTCTATGGGTTCCTTGCCTTCCGAGGGCATGTCTGTAGCTTTAACTATCCCGAGCGAGTAGCAGGCACAGTAGGCTTTATACAGCAGCCAGGCCAGAAAGAAAGGGATGGGTTTGGTCAGCATCATGATGAAGCTGAATTCAAACCTCTCTTTTGGAGTGGTCAGCGGGTATAGTTCCAGATAGCTGGGGAAGAGGGGAGAGTCCTTCCAGGGCGACATGGCCTTGTAGCGGTAGTACTCGTCTTTACGGTGCGAGAGGCAGCCCTCGTGCCATGGCCGGCACATGCCCAGGCCGGTCAGGTAATGGATTATGACCGGGTGACGTATGGCCTCGATGCACTCCTGCCTGGAATAGATGCGGTACTGGCGCAACCAGTGATACTCCTGCCAGGGGTGGTAGTTGTGCGTGACGTAGTTGTATTTGGTGGGCAGTACCTTCATCAGCCGCTGCGGGATGGCGTTGTTGATAAGCGTCTGGTCCGGCAGGCGGATGCGCTTTTTCCTGCGCAGCACGCCGTACATCATCTGACGGCAGTTTTCCCGCCGCCAGTTGTCAAGGTCGTATAGAAGCACGCCGGTGCCCATATAAATCGTATTTCCGCTATACAGTTCGTACATCTTCTTCTGGAGCCTGTAGCCTTCTGTGTTGGAGATGGTGCCGGCCACTACGGCATCGCCCATATCCATGGTCTCCAGCTCGCTCACGGACCCCACTACAACGGTATCTGCATCGATATAGAGGAGCCTGTGCACATACTCCGGCACCACCTCGTCCATGAACGGCTTGATGCAGGCCGCCATGCTGCCCTTCCAGGGGGTATAATTGGGGAACTCGCGCTTTACGCGGTCGGTCACGGGCTTGCCGTTCAGGTATGTAATGCGTTTGCCGTATCTTGCCGCAATGCCGTCCAGTCTCTCGCGGTTGGAGGGATGGATGCCGTAGTCTATGAAGAATACCTCATCCGGCTTGTACTCCGGATTGTTATCCAGGAATCCAAGCAGGGATATACCCGCCTCGCGCGCGTAGAAATCGTTGACGGAATAGCAGATGTACACGTACGGTCCCTATTGTTCCTGAATGGGGAATGGAATAAGAGTCCCCGTTGCTTTTGGAGGTGAGGGCGTGAAGCTGGGCCCGGAGGGAACGGGCGATGGGCGCAGAGGCCTGACGGTAGTGCCTCCGCCGGCCACCATATCCAAAAAGTCGTCGGCCAGCGGTACGATACCGGCGTCCGTGAGTTTGTCGTAGATGGCCTGCAGCTCTTCCTTCTTCTGCTTAAGCTGCTCCTGAAGCTCCTCTATCTCTTTGTTTGTCAGCGCCATGATCAAAGAGGTTTAAATAATGCCTTTGGGTTTGGGAGGATTGGACCTGTTTATGTAGATGCCGCCTGCGGCATTGTCCAGGTCGTCTTCCGACAACTCCAAGGCTCCGGCTTTTGCCAGCTCGTCTTCAAGCTGAGCGATCTGTTCTTTCAGTTGTGCCAACTGCTGTTTTTTCTGCTCAATTTCCGGTGCTGTCATAGCTGTAATAATGTATTGATTAAAAATATGCAGTCCTATATCTGCAAATATAATTAATTAATTGAAAAATGGAATCGCAATATCGGCTAAATAGTATATCTTTGCTTTTACCATGATAAACGACCTTACGGAACTGACCCTGGACCGGGACGGGCTGGCTGCAGCCATCGCCTGCGAAGACGCCGAATTTGAGGCGGCCCTTTGCCGGGAGGCGTACCGCGTCAAGGTGGCAACCGTCGGCCCGGAGGTCTATCTGAGGGGGTTGATAGAGATTTCCAACATCTGCGTCAAGGACTGCCTGTACTGCGGAATCCGCCGGGATATCCGCTGCCAGCGTTACGAACTGTCTGAGGATGAGGTGCTTGCGGCGGCACGTGTTGCCGCGGGGCGCCGTTTCGGATCCGTGGTCATCCAGGGCGGCGAGCGCACGGACTCGGCTTTCGTGGGCAAGATTACCCGTCTGCTCAAGGCAATCAAGGCCATCGACACCGGGGAAGACCCGCCGCTCGGGGTTACCCTTTCCCTGGGGGAGCAGCCCCGGGAAGTCTACGAGGAGTGGTTCGACGCAGGTGCGCACCGCTATCTCCTTCGCATCGAGTCCTCCACCCCAGACCTGTACCGAAAGATCCACCCGGCCGACCATTCCTACGACCGCCGGCTGCAAGCGCTGTACGACTTGAAAGAGATTGGCTATCAGGCCGGTACGGGCGCCATGATCGGGATGCCGTTCCAGACGGCGGAAGACATGGCCGACGACCTCCTGTTCTATAAGAGCTTTGATGCGCCGATGGTGGGCATGGGCCCGTATAACCCGCATCCCGAGACGCCCCTTACGCTATCGGGCGCCCATTATCCTTCCGCCCAACGGCGCTTCGCCCTCGGTCTCAAGATGATTGCGCTGCTGCGCCTGCTGATGCCGGACATAAACATAGCCGCCGCAAC
>JAFZXV010000119.1 GCA_017616595.1 Bacteroidales bacterium | reverse complement strand
TGCGCCGGTGTATTCCGAACACCGCCGCCGCCGCTCCCGCAGCCACGACCGCTATCACAATTGCGCTTGCCAGGTTCATCCTACAAATATATAAAGAATCCCGTACTGTTGCAAATCCCCCCTCTTCCCCCTCCGCGACGGGACGCTGGGGCCTCCCACAATCCCGTCGCCGGGCATTCTGCTGCTTCTTTGCCCCTTCCCCCTCCGCGACAGGACGCTGGGGCCTCTCACAATCCCGTCGCGGGGCTTTTTACGGCTTCTTTGCCCCTTCCCCCTCCTCGACAGGACGCTAGGGCCTCTCACAATCCCGTCGCTGGGCGTTTTGCTGCTTCTTTGCCTCTTTTTCCTCCGCGAAAGGACGCTGGGGCCTCTCACAATCCCGTCGCGGGAGTGATAATGGCGCAGGTCCGTTTTTTCTGCCGGTACCTGCGCCACTGTATTGCGTATAAGGCCGATTTGCGGTGCAGGACCCCCAACTTTTTTCGGACCTGCGCCACGGCAGCCCGGGACCTGCGCCATTGAGGCTGGCTCGCTGTACAGAAAAGTTCGAAAATCCAGCGCCCTGAGGCACGGAATCTCCACCAAAAGTTATGTATATTTGCAGTGTATGAGTGCTATTGTAGTCTGTTTGTGGGTTCTGTTCTACCTCACCGTACCTGCCGGGGTAATATGGTTATGCCGGAGAAACAGGGCGGCGGCGCGGATGGGCGCCATCCTTATCCTGTATTTCATCGGCCTGATAGCCGGTAATCTTCTGATATACTCTTTCAAGGGCGCTGCAGAGATGATGTATCCGGTACAGGACGCTCTTACGAGCGCAACCATACCGCTGGCGCTGCCTCTCATTCTGTTTGCATGCAACTTCCGGGGCTGGCCGGTGCGCAAAGCCCTTACTTCGCTGATAATCGGCCTGGTATCTGTATTGGCAATCGCCACAACCGGTTTCTTCATCTTCGGAAGGCATCTGGGCACAGAGGCCCCGGCCATCGCCGGCATGACCGTGGGAGTTTACACCGGAGGGACGCCTAATCTGGCCGCAGTCAAGATGATGCTGGGCGTGCCGGAGAGTACATATCTCATTATGAACTCGCTGGATATGCTTGTGAGTTTTGTCTATCTGGTATTCCTGATGGCAATCGGTATCCGTGCGGCGAGGCGCATCCTGCCGGCAAAGGCAAGCAGCGACATCAGGCCCGGAAACAGCGCCAGCAGCTCAATGGCCCGCGAAGAAACTCAGATGTACCGCGGCATCCTGGCACGGGAGCATCGTGCCGGCACACTCAAGGCGGTTGGGCTTGCCATAGCCATCGCCGGCATCGGTATCGGCCTTTCGGTGCTCATCACCGGCGGCATCAATATGATTGTGCTGATTCTGACCCTCACGACGCTCGCCATTGCCGCTTCTTTTCTGCCCTCTGTGCGCAAATGGGAAAAAAGCTACGACGCCGGGATGTATCTGGTGCTGGTTTTCAGCGTGGTAGTGGCGTCGATGGTGGACATCCGCAGCCTCGACTTCACAAGTTGCGCATGGATGCTGGCTTACATCGCATTTGCCATATTCGGATCCCTGTTGCTGCAGGTGCTGCTCAGCAAACTGTTCCGCGTTGATGCCGATACTGCCGTAATTACCAGCGTCGCGATGATCAACTCCCCGCTCTTTGTGCCGATGATTGCAGACAGGATGAAGAACAGGGACGTAATACTGACAGGCATCACCATCGGAATAATCGGTTATGCCGTAGGCAATTACCTCGGAGTGATGCTGGCCTCGCTGCTCACCGTCTGATATAGTCTTTTACCTGTTCCTGGCTAAGGCCTACGCATCTTGCCAGCTGGGCCACAGAAGTATTGTGGCTTCGGTACAGGTATGGCACAAGGCGGGTCTTCATCTCAGGACTCAAGTCGATGATCTCGGTATTGAACCATCGTTGGGCTATTTCTCTGACGGTGTTTCTCATATCACCGTCGCTCATCCTTTTGCGAGGATTAGTGACGAGTTTCAATTCCATCTCAGCGCAGTTGACAGAGCCGACCGTTTTCAGGAAGAATGCCTGGTCGTTCATGAAGGCCTTCTCTGCATATCGGTGTTCGCAGGCTGTTTCCGGAATTAATAAACCCGATTTGTCCACCATCCATGGAACGCGGCCAAGGTCGGCGTGGGTACGGAAGATGGCCTCCTTCTCCCTTCGGGTCAGCATCGACACCTTATAGCAGGGCCCGTCCGGCAGCCCCGTTGAAAACATCGCCCTGTAGGATGACCATTTATAGCCGTCGATGCTGCTGCCGGTATCCAGAGCGTTCCGCGGCACATATGCCAAGGCATTTCTCAGGTACCAGTCGGAGTCCAAGTAAATAACCTTGATATCGCTTCGGGCAAGGCGATTGTGCTCTCCATACTTTGTAGCCAGATATTGTGCGTGCCTCTTTTTGACATCACCGGCAGCGCGTTCCGCATCTAACAAGCTGGCAGCCAGGGCAATAATGTGCCCGTGGTTCGACATCTCGATATCAGAAACCACAATCACATTATTGCTCCAGCAGCACACATAGAAACACTTCTGCAAGGCATCATAGTCCTCATCGTCCCGGCATAGAAGCACAGACTCCATTCCTTCCATACTTATATGGAAAGGATATACCGTGGCGACGCTGCCATCCGGCAATTCGCGACTGTGGATACGATGGAATGCCATGGCTGTTCAGTTCAGAGGCATCAGCCCTATGCCATCCTTAACGTTGGGCCATTTGCCAAAAGTCAAGGGCCTGACGATATTGACCGTATCGATTCCGTACCTTTTCTTTACTTTATTGAAAAAACTCTCATAATGTGGGAGGAAATCGAACAACATCGTGCTCCAATATTCTTCTGCAGATTTGTAAGGCTCGTCGGAAGCGGCGGCTTCCGCCATACTCAGCAGACGTATTGCAGAAGAAACAGTGAAGTTTCTGTCTTTCCACATACATTTGGATAATGATTTGATGGCCGCCCTTACAAGAGAATCAAACTCTTCTTGTGACTGAGGATTGTTCTGTTTCTTGAAACGGTAATCTGAATCGAAGTGCATCTTGCCTTCATCGTCGATTTTTACGGATAAAAAAGTTTTCATAGATCTTTGATGTTTGTTTTTGCAAAGGAACGGATAATTATCCGTTTTATTCCATTATGCAACACTTATCTTAGAAAAAGGCACCACGGAGCCACGAGAGGCTGTTTTTCTGATTGGCGCAAGAAAAAAACGGACTGATTTTTTGCTGTTTTGGCGCAGGTCGATGAGGGTTCGTTGCTTCCGGGTGCAGGATTTCCAATCTTTTCCTGCTCAGGATGCCAGCTTACATGGCGCAGGTTCCGGGCTGCCGTGGCGCAGGTCCGAAAAAAGTTGGGGGACCTGCGCCGCAAATCGGCCTTGTCCGCAATATAGTGGCGCAGGTGCTGGCAGAAAAAACGGACCTGCGCCAAAACAGGGCTGGACCTGCGCCAAAATCCCAACAAATAGGTATTGCCGCTCCGGGCGGAGGGCTGTAACTTTGCAGCTGCAAGTTGCAAAGATATGACGATAGACGATTTGAATGCCGGCCAGTGGGCCAGGGTGGAAACGGTAGGAGGCGAGGGTGCCGCAAGGATGCACCTTCTGGATATGGGCATCATCCCCGGTGCCGTGCTGAAGGTTGTGGACAGGGCCCCCATGGGCGACCCCATACAGATACAGATAAACGGGTACGCACTGACGCTCCGCAAAGAAGATGCGGCGGGGATTTCCGTCGCCCTGCACGATGCGGAGACGCAGGCCGATAAGCCCAGCAGCGACGTTCCGTACAACGTCTACCTGCACGACCATAACGCCCACCCGGGCATCGGCGAGGGCGGCAAGTATCACTCCAAAGACCATGCAAATCCCCTCCCCAGGGGCGCCAAACTCACTTTTGCCCTCGCAGGCCAGCAGAACTGCGGCAAGACCACACTGTTCAACGTGCTCACCGGTTCCAACCAGCACGTCGGCAACTTCCCCGGCGTTACGGTAGACCGCAAGGAGGGCGTCATCAAGGGGCATCCGGACACGTCCATCACCGACCTGCCTGGCAT
The DNA here is from genome assembly GCA_017616595.1 of Bacteroidales bacterium. GTDB lineage: Bacteria > Bacteroidota > Bacteroidia > Bacteroidales > UBA932 > Cryptobacteroides. The sequence goes on along the minus strand of JAFZXV010000119.1, from coordinate 18,287 downwards.
CTATTCCCTGTCGCCCTACACCGCAGAGGAAATCGTTTCCCGCGAGTTTATCCTCAGCCCCGGCACCAGGGGCCTCATCAACATTGTGGATGCATCCAACATCGAGCGCAACCTCTACCTCACCCTTCAGCTGATGGAGCTCGGCGTGCCTATGGTGCTGGCGCTCAATATGATGGACGAGATCCGCGGCAACGGCGGCAGCATCCGCATAAACGAGATGGAGCGTATACTCGGCATACCGGTGGTGGGGATTTCCGCCGCAAAGAACGAGGGCGTGGATGAGCTCGTGGAGCACGCCATGCACGTGGCGCGCTACCAGGAGCCTCCCGCACGCAAAGACTTCTGCGGCGCAGAGGACCACGGAGGAGCGGTACACCGCTGCCTGCACAGCGTCATCCACCTTATAGAAGACCATGCGGCAGCGGCCGGCATCCCCGCACGTTTTGCCGCCACCAAGCTCATAGAGGGCGACGACTGGGTGGAGAAGGCCCTCAAGCTGGAGCCGGAGGAGCGGGACGCCATAGAACGCATCATCGTTACGATGGAGCGCGAACGCGGGCTGGACCGTGCCGCCGCCATCGCCGATATGCGCTACACCTTCATCCATCGCCTCTGCGCTCAGACCGTGGTCAAGCCGCACGAGAGCAAGGAGTACCTGCGCAGCCGCCGCATAGACAAGGTTCTGACGGGCCGGTGGACCGCCATCCCCATATTCATTGTGGTGATGGCCCTGGTCATCTGGCTGACCATCGACGTGCTCGGCGCGCCGCTGCAAGACCTGCTGGACAGGGGCATAAAGGGCCTGGGCGCGCTTGTGGACGGTGCGTTCGTGCGATGGGGGGTGACGCCCGCCGTGCGCTCGCTGGTGGTGGATGCGGTGTTCGGAGGCGTGGGCTCGGTTTGCAGCTTCGTGCCCATAATCATCATCCTGTTCTTCTTCCTGTCTATGCTGGAAGACAGCGGATATATGGCCCGGGTGGCGTTCGTGACGGACCATTTCCTGCGCAAGGTGGGCCTGTCCGGACGCAGTATCGTGCCGCTTCTCATCGGCCTCGGATGTTCCGTTCCCGGTGTGATGGCAACACGCACGCTGCCGTCCGCACGAGACCGCAAGAAGACCATCATGCTCATCCCGTTCATGAGCTGCTCGGCCAAATTGCCCATCTATGCTTTCTTCACGAGCGCGTTTTTCCCGGGGCACGGCGGCCTGGTGCTGGTGTGCCTGTATCTGCTGGGAATCCTTACCGGATTGATTGTGGCGTTGGTCGACAAGCTGCGGCACGGCCGCGCGCAGGCAGCTCCGTTTGTGATGGAGCTGCCCAACTACCGCCTGCCGCAGCTGCGGAATGTGGCCCAATTGCTGTGGGACAAGACAAAGGACTTCCTGCAGAGGGCGTTCACGGTTATCTTTATTGCAACGCTGGTAATCTGGTTCCTGCAGACCTTCAACTGGAGGTTCGATATGGTAGAGAACGGAGAGGGCAGCATGCTGGCCTGGGTAGCAGGTGTGCTGGCGCCGCTATTCTCTCCCATCGGGCTGGGCGACTGGCGCATAGTTACGGCGCTCATATCCGGATTCCTCGCTAAAGAGAGCGTGGTGGCCACGATGGAGGTGCTGGGAATACTGGGCACGCTCTCGGTGGCGAGCGCCGTGGCGATGCTGGCATTCAGCCTGCTCTATACCCCTTGCGTTGCCGCAATCGCCTCCGTAAGGCGCGAACTGGGTGGCAGGTGGGCGGTCTTCATGATAGTCTTCCAGTGCGCCGTGGCCTGGGTTGTGGCCTTTGGCGCCTACCGCATAGCGCTGCTGTTCTAAACAGAATGGCGCAGGTACCGGGCTGCAGTGGCGCAGGTCCGAAAAAAGTTGGGGGACCTGCGCCGCAAAACAGCCTTGTACGCAATAGAATGGCGCAGGTGCCGCCCCAAAAAACGGACCTGCGCCACGGCAGCCGGAGACCTGCGCCAAAACAGGGTCTGTTAGTTACCGAGGCATTTGTTGAGGATGCGATCCAGATTGTAGGTGAAGAGGAAGAAATGGCTCTCTCCCGGAATGGGATAGAAGGTGCTGCCGGGCATAGCGTCATGGTAGCGCTGGCCGTATTCTATAGGCACCACGTTGTCTGCCGTACCCTGGATTATGAACGCAGGACCTTTGTAGGCCGATGTCTCTTCGTACACCTGCAGCCCCTGGGCAACACGGATATACTCTCTGCCTATGCGATAACCATAGATGTTGACGGATTCCGGGAGATTCACGGGGTCGCACGTGATGCCGAAGAATTTTCCCTGGATTGCATAATCGCGAATGACTGCGGCCGGAGCCAGGAGGAACAGGGAATCCGGCGCTCTGCCCTCTGCTTCCAGCCTGCCGGAAAGGATGCCGGCGACGAGCCCTCCCTGGGAGTGACCCATAAGGCTGACGCTTGTAACGTAAGGGAGCGAGCGGGCATATTCGTAAACGGCTCTGGCGTCGGCAATCTGCGTTTCTACAGTCATGGCTGTGCTTGCGCCCTCGGAGAAGCCGCAGCCGCCAAAGTCGAATCGGAGCACGGCGTATCCCTTGTTCAGGAAGAATTGGGCAAGGTGGGGGATAGGCGCAAAGTATTGATTGGCCCAGAAGCCGTGGCAGAGTATGATGAGCCGGCAACTGTCTGTCTTGGCATTGAAGCCGGCCGGCAAGGAGACGGTTGTGTTAAGCCTGCCCAGAGGGCCGCGTAGTGTATTGTCCAGACCGCGCGCCTGGGAGAAGGCGAGCAGGAGGATGAGCACAGTCAATAGCCGTTTCATATCGCAAAGATATTGAAAAATATTTACTACATTTGCGAGAATGAACTAAACCTTATACTGATATGGCAAATATACCCACCCCCCACATCAACGCCCAGCTTGGCGAGATTGCAGAAACCGTCATAATGGCCGGCGATCCCCTGCGCGCCAAATTCATGGCTGAAACCTTCCTTACGGATGCGGTTCAGTTCAACAGCGTACGCGGAATGCTCGGCTTTACCGGTTACTACAAAGGCAAAAGGGTAAGTGTGATGGGTCACGGAATGGGCATCCCTTCCATCGGCATCTATACATACGAGCTCTATAACTTCTACGACGTCAAGACCATCATCCGTGTGGGCTCCGCCGGAGCATACAGCAAAGACCTCAAGATAGGCGACCTCATCCTCGCCCAGGGAGCCTGCACAGACTCCAATTACGGCCATCAGTACCGCCTGGACGGCTACTACGCCCCTATCGCAGACTTCGACCTCCTGCGCGGCGCGGCCGACGAGTGCGAGCGCCTTGGCTACCGCTACAAAGTTGGTAACGTCCTTTCCAGCGATGTGTTCTACGCCGATGTCTCCGGCCTCGACGGCTGGCTCAAGATGGGTGTCCTGGGTGTGGAGATGGAGGCAGTCGCCCTCTATATGAACGCAGCCCGCTGCGGCAAGAGGGCCCTCGTAATCTGCACGGTCTCCGATCACGTAATTACCGGAGAAGTCACCACCTCCGAGGAGCGCCGCACCACCTTCACCCACATGATGGAGGTAGCGCTGTCGCTGGTATAATCAGATTAACCGCCGGTTTCATAGCCGGCAACATAGCTGGAATGGCGCAGGTCCGTTTTTTGGGGCGGTACCTGCGCCATTCTATTGCGTACAAGGCTGTTTTGCGGCGCAGGTCTCCCAACTTTTTTCGGACCTGCGCCAAAACAAGGTTAAATAAAGATGTATTTGCAGATGAACAGCACCGCAAGCACCCACATCGTAACGGAAATCTTCTTGAACTGTCCGCTGATGGCGTGGCAGATAACATAGGAGATTACGCCGAGGAGGATACCGTCGGAGATGCTGTATGCGAGAGGCATCATGATGATAGTAATGAATGCCGGGATGGCCTTGCTGTAGTCTTCCCAGTGGATGGACTTGATGGACGGCATCATCATAACGCCCACAATTATTAACGCGGGAGCGGTTGCGGCGCCCGGAATCGCCAGGAAGATGGGGCTGAAGAACAGGGCCAGCACAAAGCACATGGCCGCAGAGAAGGCGGTAAGACCTGTACGGCCGCCCTCGCCTACGCCGGATGCGCTCTCTACGTAGGTAGTGGTTGTGGAAGTGCCGAAGCATGCGCCTGCGATGGTGGCGATGGAATCGGCCAGGAACATCTTCTCCACGCCTTCAATCTCGTCTCCGCCCTTCTTGATGAGGCCCGCACCCTGATGCACGCCGATGATGGTGCCCATGGTGTCGAACATATCGATGAACAGGAAGGTGAATACCACCACCAGCATATCCCAGCTGAGCACATGGGCCCACTCGAACTTGCAGAAGATGGGGGCGATGCTGTCCGGCAGGGACAGGAGCTTGATGTGGCCGGCGTCGTTGCGGGCGAGCTGGGTGATGGCCTCGCCTGTTGCGGGATCCTTGATAAAGAGGCCGATTATGGTGGTGATGAGGATGCCCCACAGCATTCCGCCGCGCACCTTGGCCATAACCAGGCCGGCGGTAATCACAAGGCCGATGAGGCCCAGCAGCGCGGTGCCTTCCGTAATCTTGCCGAGGCCCACCAGCGTTGCGTCGTTATTGACGATTATGCCGGCGTTCTGCAATCCGATGAATGCGATGAACAGGCCGATGCCCGCTCCGATGGCCTTCTTGAGCGTGCCGGGAATGGCATTCAGCAGCCAGCTGCGGACCTTGGTGACGGTAAGTATGACGAATATGATACCTTCCAGCAGAACCGCAGTGAGCGCGAACTGCCAGCTGTAGCCCATCCCGAGGCATACCGTGAACACGAAGAACGCGTTGAGACCCATACCGGGGGCCAGGGCGAAGGGCTTCTTGGCGTAGAGGGCCATCACCAGGGTGCCCACGAGGGCGGCCAGGGCGGTTGCGGTGAAGACGCTGCCGCCGGGCATTCCTGCGAGTGCGCCGAAGATGCTGGGATTGACGGCCAGGATGTAGGCCATCGTGAGGAAAGTGGTCAGACCGGCAAGGATCTCGGTACGGATCGAGTGCTTCGCGCTGTCAAAGCCGAAGAGTTTTTCAAAAGCTGGTTTCATGGGACTGTCCTTTTAGAAGACCCACTTAAGTCCGAGGCAGGGACGGGCGCGGAAGCCCATCACTCCGCCAAAGTCTATGGAAAGCTCCACCTCGCCGCCAACGTTGAGGTTGGGAACGCCGAAGTGCTGGCCTACGTTGTACCAGAGCTGAGGCTCGGAAATGAATACTATCTCGGAATCCTTTACGAACTCCTTCTCGTCTATCTGCTGACCCTCGTGGGCGCGGTACCAGGCTTCCTCCTCCGCGTGGGTAAAGAAGCTGCGGTACACCGTGTGGTTCTCCCACCAGAAATCTGCAAAGCCGCTGAAGCGCAGGCCCTTGACGTTGAACAGATCCTGCATTCCCCAGACTGCGGTGAGCTGGATGGGAATGAGGCTCTTGCGCAGGTTGCCGTTCATATCCCTGGCGCCGGCATAATCGATGTACTTGCCGAGCACCTTGAGGTTGAGGGTGTTGAGGAAGTCTTCCGTATGCATGAAGTAATCCACGCCGCCGAGGAACGCATTGTTGACGGTGAAGCCGTTGTAGACGCCGCCGTTGTACTCTACATGCACGCTGAAAGGTGCCAGCTGGCTGTCTTGCCAGAAGTTGAGGCAGCGGGCAATCTCCCAATAGGTGCCGCTGGGTGCGAATACGTGGCCGTCATCGGCCTTGCTGTTGTAGTCGTGGTCGATGAAGAAGAAGGTGTTGCCCCAGTTGTCGGCATAGAAACCTTCTACTGTGGTAGTCACGTGCTGGCGGTCCGGACCGAAGTCGTAGAACACCTGCAGGTTGGTCTGGGCCTTGACTCCTTGAGCCAAGACAAGCGTTGCGAATGCAACGGCGAGAATAGCTTTTCTAAGCATAAAACGTAGTTTATGATTAATATATAGGGTTTACTTTCTGAGCGACGGGTTCATTTCAAAGTCCACCGCCTTGTCGCCCGCAGGATTGGCGCCGAACTCATAGTCTTTTCCTGGCAGCACAGCGTTGAGGATAACGCCCACGAGAGCTGCCACCGCAAGGCCGCTGAGGCTGGTAAAACCAATTGAGATAGAGTCGTTTGCGCCGTACTTGATACCAATCGCGAGCACCAGTATGAGAGCGGCTATTATGACGTTGCGGCTCTTCTTGAAGTCTACCTGGTTCTCAACAACGTTGCGCACGCCCACGGCGGAAATCATACCGTAGAGCATGAGCGACACGCCTCCGATGGTGGCTGCAGGCATGCAGCTGATGAGCGCGCTGAACTTGGGGCAGAAGCTGAGGATTATGGCGAACACGGCCGCGAGCCTGATGACCTTGGGGTCGTAAACCTTGGTAAGGTTGAGCACGCCGGTGTTCTCTCCGTAAGTGGTGTTTGCAGGCGCGCCGAACAGGGAGGCCAGCATGGTTGCGAGGCCGTCGCCCATCAGGGTGCGGTGCAGGCCGGGATTCTCAAGGTAGTTGATGCCCGTGGTGGAGGAAATGGCGCACATGTCGCCGATGTGCTCCATCATGGTTGCGAGCGAGATTGGAACTATGGCGATGATTGCGCTTACCGCGAGGCCCCAGTTGGGGTTCTTGAAGATGCTGAAGGTGGTGTTCTCCCAGTGGAAGGGGACGCCCAGCCATGCTGCATCCTTCACGGGCGAGAAGTCGCACAGGCCGAAGCAGGCGGCCACTATGTACGAGCCGAGTACGCCCAGCAGGATGGGGATGATGCGTATCATTCCCTTGCCCCAGATGTTGCAGACTATGATGATGGCGATTGCCAGCAACGCTATCCACCAGTTCTGGTTGCAGTTGCCGATTGCGCTGCCGCTGAGCGTAAGACCGATGGCGATGATGATGGGACCCGTTACGATGGGCGGGAAGAAGCGCATCACCTTCTTGGCTCCGAATGCTGCAAAGAGGCCGGCCAGGATGAAATAAACAATGCCTGCCGCAAAGACTCCGAGGCAGGCATAGGGCAATGATTCCGAGGCGCTGAGACCTTGCTGGGCGCCGGTCGCCACGACCGCTGCGTAACCGCCCAGGAAAGCGAAAGACGACCCCAGGAAAGCCGGGACCCGCAACTTGGTGCATAAGTGGAAAACCAAAGTGCCAAGGCCTGCGAAGAGCAGGGTGGCGGACATAGAGAGACCCGTGATGACGGGAACCAGGACCGTGGCTCCGAACATGGCGAACATGTGCTGGAGGCCCAGGACGAGCATTTTGCCTTTGCCCAGAGAGCGGGCATCATAGACTGCGGCTTGCTGAGTTTGAGTCATATGTCAAAATTAGGATAAAAAACCGTGCACGAAGGTAGAAAAAATCCCGCATCCTTGCAAGGAGTGCGGGGCACAAAAACTAAAAATGATTCTCTTTTTGATAGAACTCAGAAAGTGGCAGGAAGCCGGGCGCCTCCGTATGTCCCTCTAAGATAGAAACTTTGGTCCCGGGCCCGCCGGCAACGGTGCGGAGCACGTCCGTAACCTGCCTGGAAACTATTGGCGCGAGCCATTCGAACTCGGCAATCCTGCGCTGGTCTATCTCCTTTTCTACCTCTGCGCGTATGCGCTCTTTCATCTCTTTGGTAAACTCGTCGGCGGCGGTGTCGTCTACCGGCGGAAGCTTGAAACCGAGGATTGAGCGGCTCCGGAGGGCAATTGCTATGTCCCAGTTGAGCTGCTTCTTGGAAAAGGAGATGAGCCCGGGGTGGAAGTCTGCCAGCCAGAGGGTGTCCGTTTCTTTGTCGTAGCGGAAGCGCACATCTTCCAGGCGCACGCCGTACTCGGCGCAGATGTCTGCGCGGAGGGCGCCCTTGAAGGTGAGCCCGCGGTTCTCGTCTTCACGCTCGTACGAGCGCGTGAACGATGTATCGATATTCAGCACCGCGAGGTGCAGCACCGGGGTGAGCGAGGTTACGTTGAGGGGGCTGTGGGAGAGCTCGTCGAGCTTGCGGCGGAGGGTGTCTACCTGTTGCTGCAGCGCCTCGGCCTGCTTCTGGCTGCGGGCGAGCTCGTTCTGGCCGTCTTTGATGAAGGCCTTCCAGACAAGGAATCCGAGGGCCACGGCGCCAAGCAGAATGATGCCGTACTTGAAGGCGGGCCCGAAGAGCAGCCTGATGCCGACTGCCGTGAGCGCCAGTGCAACTACCAGCGCTATGATTACTCTGTACTTGACCTTCATATCGCAAAGTTAATTATTATTCTTTATTTTTGCAGTATGAACAAGAAGTCTTGGAAAACCGTTGCCGGCGGAGTGGTTGTGCTCGGCGGCATCCTGTACTACGCAATAGGGGGCACGGGCTCGGACGCCTCGTCCGTGACAGACCCCGATATCCCCGCAGTCGAGCAGACATTATCGTCCGGCAGCCTGGAGCTTCCGGCGCCCACCGGCGGGCGCGTGGTGCAGCACGGCGCCTATGTGTCGTCTTACAACCCCAAGACCCTCATCCCGGACTGGGTTGCCTACGAGCTTACTGCCGACGAGGCCTCCGTGCGCCGCGAGCGCAGCGACACCCAGTTCAAGATGGATCCCGACCTGCGCGGCGTCACGCAGGCCATGCGGGAAGACTATTCCGGCTCCGGCTGGACCAAGGGCCATATGATGCCCGCCGCAGACGCCGCGTTCAGCACTACCGCCCAGGAAGAGACGTTCTACTTTACCAACGTCTGCCCCCAGAACGAGACGCTCAACGCCGGCGACTGGCAGTACCTGGAGAAGCGCGTCCGCAGCTGGGCCAAGCGCTACGGCAGCGTATGGGTGGTCACGGGCCCTATAGTGGGCAAGAACAGATACGGAACAATAGGGGAGAGGGACGTGGTAATCCCCGATTCGTTCTACAAAGCCCTGCTCGTGCGCCGCGAGGACGGCTCGTACAGCGCCATAGCCTTTGTAATGGACAATGACGACGAACGTTATATGCTTAAAGACTGCTCCATGAGCATAAACGAGCTGGAGACCCTCACCGGCATAGACTTCTTCCCCGGCCTGGACGACCGCATAGAAGAAAAGGTAGAAAGTTCCGTAAAGCGCTCCGACTGGGGCATCAAATAAAGGAAATTTTTCTTAACTTTGTGCGCATTATTCAGCCGATAATGCGTTATGCCCAGTTTCAATGACCGTATAGAAAAAGAAGGCATCACCTTTGACGATGTGCTTCTCGTTCCCTCGTGGTCGGAGGTCCTTCCCAAGGACGTCAGCCTGCAGGCCCGCTTCTCCAGAAACATCACCCTGAGCATCCCCTTCGTGTCTGCCGCAATGGACACCGTTACCGAGTCCGGAATGGCCGTGGCAATGGCCCTCGCCGGAGGTATAGGCGTGATCCATAAGAACATGCCGGTGGAAGAACAGGCCGCCCAGGTGCGCGGCGTCAAGGCCCGCGGCCTCAAGGTGGCGGCCGGCGTGGGCATAACCACAGACCTGCTGGAGCGCGTTTCCGCCCTGGCCGGCGCCGGCGTGGACGCGGTGGTGCTGGATTCGGCCCACGGCCATTCCAAAGGCGTTCTGGACGCTCTGGTAAAGGTCAAGGAGGCGTTCCCCGGGCTCGACGTGGTGGTTGGCAACATAGCCACCGCCGCTGCTGCCAGAGACCTCGTTGCCGCAGGCGCAGATGCGCTCAAGGTGGGCATCGGCCCCGGCTCCATCTGCACCACCCGCATAGTCGCCGGCGTGGGAGTTCCCCAGCTGACGGCCATTGCCGATGTGGCCCAGGCGGCTGGCGGCGTGCCCGTAATCGCCGACGGCGGCCTCCGCTACTCCGGCGACGTAGTCAAGGCCCTCGCCGCGGGTGCGGATACCGTGATGTGCGGCTCCATGTTCGCCGGCACCGACGAGGCCCCCGGCGACATAATCGACATAAACGGCACCCGAATGAAGGGCTACCGCGGAATGGGGTCGATAGACGCCATGCAGGCAGGGTCGGCAGACCGCTACTTCCAGAAGGGCGGCGGCAAGCTGGTGCCCGAGGGCGTGGTGGCCTGCGTGCCCTGCAAGGGGCCCGTGGCGGACGTGCTCTTCCAGCTCGCCGGCGGCCTCCGCTCCGGAATGGGCTATGTGGGCGCCGCCAACATCGGGGCGCTGCATTCGGCGCGCTTCGTGCGCATCTCGGCCGCATCGCTCAAAGAGAATCATCCTCACGACGTGACGATAACCAAAAAATCCCCCAACTATGTATAACGCCGCAGAGCAATACGAGAGCCTCAAATCGTCGTTCCGCGCCCAGTTCGGCACGAGCATTGATTTTTTGCGCGACGCAGACGTTTACGCCAGCCCCCTGTACGATTTCATCCGCCGGATGCCCAAGGGGGCCGACCTTCACGCCCATGCCGACGCCATCCTGCCTATGGACGAGCAGGTTGCGTTCCTGCGCGACCATCCCGAGCTCGTCATCACCCCGGAATGGCAGATCCATTACTTCGGACTGGGAGCGCCTTACGGCAGCCGTACGATGGCGGAATGCCTTGCAGACGGCCTTACGGTTGATGATTTCCGCCGCCAATGGACGGTGCTCGGTGCGGCCGAGGGCAGCTACGTGTGGGATTGGTTCGAGGGAATCTTTACCAAGTGCGGCGCCATCTGCACCAGCCCCTCGCTCGTGCAGGACTACTACACCCGCGTGATGCTGTACTACCACAGCATAGGCGTGGAGCACCTGGAGCTGCGCTCGCCTTTCTTCGGCACGCGCGAAGATGCGCTCGCACGCGGCAATGCGTACCTCAGGGCACTGCAGGAAGTGCGCAAGACGGACCCTGCGTTTACCCTGCGCATAGTGGCCTGCGGCGGCAAGAACGACGTCTGGGACCCCCTGTTCGACAGCCTGATGGACAACGCCATGTACGTGCGGGAGAACGTCAAGGACGGCGGGCACGACCTTGTGGTGGCCATAGACATAGTCAACGACGAAGACCGCAGCTACTCGCTTTCCCGCTACGAAGACCGCGTGCGGGAGATAGTGGCCTCGCACCCCGGCCTGCGGCTCACCCTGCACGCGGGTGAGAGCCTTCACGGCAAGAACAAAGAGATAGAGATTGCCCTGCGCTGCGGCATAGACCGCCTGGGCCACGGCTTCAACCTGTACCGTTACCCCGAGCTGCAGGAAGAAGTGCGCCGTAAGGGCATCTGCATGGAAATCTGCCCTGTGAGCAACGCCGCGCTGGGCTACTGCGCCGACTTCTCGGCCCACCCGGCCAACGGCTACCGCAAGAGCGGCATCCCCGTCGTCATCTGCTCAGACGACTCTGCCTACCAGGCCCACTCGGTGCTGATAGGAGACTATCTGGCCGTTGCAGTCGGCTGGGACCTCTCTCTGGACGAGCTCCGCGGCCTCTGCCGCGCCAGCATAGAGTATTCCTTCCTGTCTGAGGAAGAAAAATCCGCCCTCCTTGCCCGCTGGGAGGCCGAGTGGGACCTATTTGAAAAGGGCTAGCAAAAGCACCAGGGCGCTTATTGCCAGTATTACTGCGAGATATATCAGTGCATAGTAGATGCCGGTGGAAATAGTGCGCTTGATGCTTTCTTTCCAAGGCAGGTTCAGCCACTGGCGGTAGTCTATCACCAGCAATAGCATCATCAGGCCGGCGCTGATAGAGGCGCTTTTGCCCCATGATAGCAGGACCGCAAACAGCATGAAGAAGCTGAACTGGCACAGAACGTATGCCGATGCGGCGGCGCAGGCGGACATCCTGAGCTTGCGCCGTCTGAGCGCCATGGCCATTGCCAGCCAGAGAATCAGGAAGTCGCTGATGAAAAGCGGAATACCCTGGTTGCGGAGGGCGCTTTCCAGTGCGGCCAGAGATGCCTGGCTCTGCGTGTGGACTTCTTCCGGATACTGGTCCAGATGCAGATAGATATACCCTCGCTGAACGATATGGGCTACATTCCGGAGCGTCTTGTTAACCTCTATGGTATCCCGTTCAGACTCGATGCTGACTGTGTTCTCGTTTATGGTGATAGTCGAGTCGGACACGTCGAAGGGCAGCAGCCTTTCATGTTGCATAGGCTGCAGCACGGAAGATACCAGCGCAAAAAAGGCATAGAAGATAATCAATGCGGTGAGCGGCGCCAGGTACTTCTCGTGCTCTCCCTTGATGTAGTCCCGTATCATATATCCCGGCCTCAGCAGCAGGTGCACGAAAGTGCGCTTTGCGTCGTCGTTCAGGAACGGGATGCTGTCGAACGCCCCTTTGTAGAAGTCTCCGGACTTCTTTCTGCCCTTTTCCCCATCCGGTTTCTTCCATGGGTACACCCCAAGTTTCTGCCAGATCGTGAATGCGCGATAGCGGACCGCCGCAGGATGCTTCTTGCCTTTTTTCTTTGCCATCGTACTATTTCTATTTGACCGAATGTTTCCTGATATGCGAAAGGATCAAAGAACTGACCGACTCATCTATCCCGATCTCAGAGGCAATGGCCTGAAATGAGCCGACAGCATCTGCAACCTCTTCCAGTATGGACGGGGCATTCCTGATATCTCCCTGATCTGCAAAGCGAAGGATATCATCGCGTGTCACATGCCTGTCTTCGCCGCAAAGGCTTAAGACATGCCTGTCGCCGATAAACTTGTTCATCAGGTTTACGGTAAAGGTGACATCATATGCCGGGGCCAGGCGCCAGGTTCCGTCGGGCGTAAGGACAAAGGAGAAGTTCTTGTCGTGGTCATCACAGACACCTGAAAGATAGTTAAAAACGGCACGCCTGAAAACTTGCTCCATATCCGGATAAGGTAGTCTCATTTTCCGGCAAACCTTCAGCAGCTGCTCATACGATACAGTTTCTCCATTCAGGGCTTGCAGCGTTGCCGTATGCAGTTTCTTACCATTCTTGCGGTCAAATCTCTCCGTCAGGAAATGATTCTGTCCATCAATAGGCAGCAGGCGGCATTTCTCCATGGCAATGCCGCATTTGCTTGCCATTTTGTTATAGGCAAGTTCAACCTCTGCCGTTGGCCAAACATCAGAATCTCTAAACTTCAAGATGTATTGCGTGAATTCCTCAGGCAGAAGAAATTGCCCGGATTTCACCTCTCCAGTATTCCAATTGATGGCAATGATTGCCTTGGGATGCATTCCACCGGCGCTCATTCCAACAGCCATCAAGTCTCCTATGCCCGGATGGGTGCTCAAGTCCACAGAAATGCCTTCCCGGCTTTTCTGAATCTCCCGTGACAATTCGTAAAGTTCTTCCAAAACAAGGGCATTGTCCGGAGAAAGGCCTTCATAGAGCACCGGGACAAACTCCAAAGCGCCCATTCCTCGTTTACCGATAAATGCGAGTTTGTCAACTGCCGTAATATCGGCATGCCGGATCTTTCGGCTATCAACCCAAGCCGAGAAAACCGCATTACCCCAATCGTCAGGGAGCGACCCCGACATAAAACGAGGCAGGCCTTCATACTCCTTGGAACGGCACCAGTCCGACCTTCCCTGCTGAACCAGATAAATGGAATGGTTATATGGGCCAATTGGATCCAGGTCCCAACCGTAGGATACGTAGTCCGGATGGAAGGACACCACGGAGCCCAGTTTCCCGAGCCTCTGCTTGTATCCCCCACGCCATTCCAGCTTACATATTTCCCGTCCCCATAGCTGGACGCTTACAATATTCTCTTTCACTTCCTCTTCTTTTTAGCGTATAAGCTTTCCGGCATATCAGGAACTAATTCCATAATATCATCCAAACGTTGGATGGCCCGAAAAAGAGCTATCAAGTTGTCAAGACGGATAGAATTACCCTGTCCCTTTTCAAAACGGACGATAGTCATTACCGAAACACCGCTGTTGAGCGCCACATCTTTCTGAGACAATCCCAGCGTATTACGATAATTCCGGAACCGCTCTCCCAATTGTGCCGCCAGTTCTCCATTGGAATACTCGTAGGTATCTTGTATCCGTTCGTTTTCTTGCATACGGCAAATATACATATTTGATGATAAATATGCAAATATTAGCAAAAAATCATCATATATGATAATTCACCATTCAGGCACGTATTCATTCCCATTCGATCGTTGCCGGGGGTTTGGAGGAGATGTCGTAGACTACACGGTTGACGCCGCGCACCTTGCGGATGATCTCGTTGGAGACGTCGCGCAGGAAGTCGTAAGGGAAGGGGAACCAGTCGGCAGTCATTGCGTCCGTAGACACCACGGCGCGCAGGGCCACTGGGTTCTCGTAGGTACGCTCGTCGCCCATCACCCCGACGCTCTTGACCGGCAGGAGGATGGCGCCGGCCTGCCAGATGGCGTCGTACAGGTTGGTGGCCATTTGGCGCGGGTCTGCGGCGGAGGGGAAGCCCATTCCGGTGCAGTCGTAACTGCGTAGGGCGCGGATGAAGATGTCGTCGGCGTCCCGGAGCACGGAAAGCTTCTCTTCGGTAACATCGCCTATTATGCGAATTGCCAGCGACGGCCCCGGGAAGGGGTGGCGGCCGACCAGCGCCTCGGGGACTCCAAGGGCGCGGCCTACACGGCGCACCTCGTCTTTGAAGAGCGTCCTGAGGGGCTCCACCACCTTGAGGTTCATCTTTTCCGGCAGGCCGCCCACGTTATGGTGGCTCTTGATCTTTGCGGCGATGCCGGGGATGCCGGCGCTCTCTATGACGTCTGGATAAATGGTGCCCTGGGCCAGCCAGCGGGCGTTTTCTATCTTACGGGCGCATTGGTCGAAGGTCTCTATGAACAGCCGTCCGATGACCTTGCGCTTTGCCTCCGGCTCGCTCACTCCGCTCAGCGCACTTAGGAAGGCGGCGGACGCATCCACCCCCATCACATCGAGGCCCATGCCCTTGTAGGAGGCGAGCACGTCGGCATACTCGTTCTTGCGCAGCAGGCCGTTGTTTACAAAGATGCAGGTGAGCTGCGGGCCCACGGCCTTGTTCAGCAGCACCGCGGCAACCGTGGAATCCACACCCCCGCTCAGGCCGAGGATTACCTTCTCCGGGCCGATCTGCCGCCGGAGCGCGTCTATTGTTGTCTCGATGAAGGAGTCCGGGGTCCAGTCTCCCTTGCAGCCGCAGATGTCAAGGGCAAAGTTTGCCAGCATCCGCGACCCCTCGTCGGTATGATACACCTCCGGATGGAACTGCACTGCGTACGTGGGCTCGCCTGCAAACTGATAGGCGGCGTTGGCCACATCTTCCGTGGAGGCGACGACGGTGGCGCCTTCCGGGAGTGCCGATATGGTGTCTCCGTGCGACATCCACACCTGCGACTCGGCGCTTACGCCCTTGAACAGCGGCGACGGGGCCACCACCTTGAGCCTGGCACGGCCGTACTCGCGGGTGTGGGATGCCTCAACCTTTCCGCCGCCGGTATATGCCAGATACTGAGCACCATAGCAGATGCCGAGAATCGGCACACGGCCACGGTAGGGGGAGAGATCTGCCTGAGGGGCGTTGGCGTCCCGCACGCTGCAGGGGCTTCCGGAGAGGATTACGCCCTTTACGCAGGCGTCCGGTGCAGGCACTTTGTTGTAGGGATAAATCTCGCAGAAAACGTTCAGTTCCCGCAGCCTGCGCCCGATGAGTTGCGTAACCTGAGAGCCGAAATCTAGAATGAGAATCTTTTCCATCGTTGCACAAAGTTAGCAACTTTTTAGCTATATTTGAGCAAAATACTTTTAACCATGGCATCCATTCTCGATTTGATTTCAGGCCAGGTCAATGCAGTGGCCGGCAACGCAAAGATTCCCGAAAACATTAAGGACCAGGTACTGGGCGGCCTTTCCAACTCCGTCCTCGGCAGCCTCACCCAGACTGTTGCCCGTCCCAACGGCGTCCAGCAGATCCAAGACCTCGTTACCGGCAAGGTGCAGGCGGCGAGTTCCCCCGTCACCGAGCTGGCCAGCAACATCTTTGCGACCGACGTCATCAAGAAACTCAATCTCGGCGCATCCGGCAGCTCGCTGCTCGCGCTTGTCCCGCTCGTGATGGGACGCCTCGGCAACATAGTCAAAGACCAGGACGGCGACGGCGACGTAGACTTCGACGACCTCATCCTCTCCCTCAAGGGAGGTTCCGGCGGCCTCTTCAGTGCAGCCAAGGGCATCCTCGGCAGCATTCTGGGCAAGTAGCCAAGGGCCTAGAATACCTTAAAGAACTCCGGGAAGGACTTGGCGACGCAGGCCTCGTCGTCTATGACGATGGGGCCGTCGGCACCGAGGGCCGCAACCCGCAGGGCCATTGCCATGCGGTGGTCGTGCCTGGAGGTGTATGCGCCGCCCTTGAGCAGGCGGCCGTTCAGCAGGCGGCCTGTGAGGCTTTCGCCCTGGATTACAAGCACATCGCCCTCGGCCTCGGCCTCTACGCCCATCTGATGCAGCATCTCGATTATGGCAGCTGCCCTGTCTGACTCCTTGCCGGCGAGGCGGTTAAGACCGGCGAGGCGGCTCTCGCCTGCGCTGAAGGCGGCCAGCACGGCGGCAATCGGGAATAGGTCGGGCGCGTGGTTGAGGTCGAAGCTGAAGCCCAGCAGGGGCGAGCGGCGCACGCAAACGGTGCCGTCTTCCAGCTGCGACACCAGCGCGCCGGCCTCGAGCAGCACGTCCACCACGGCCAGATCGGCCTGGATGGACTTCATGTCGAGCCCTTCCACCTCGGCGCTGCCGTATATGGCTCCGGCCACCAGGAAGTTGGCGGCGGCGCTCCAGTCGCTCTCTATGGCGAGGTCGGCGGCCTTGTAGTTCTGGCCTCCGTGCACCTTGAAGCTGATGCCGGTGCAGCCGCTCCAGTCTTCGTTTTCCAGCAGGTCGGCATCGCCCTCCATCTCGCTGCGGGTGGATATGCCAAAGTGGCGCAGGACGTCCAGCGTGATGTACATATACGGTATGCTGCGTGGCTCCGTGACGTAAAGCGAGCTGTCTTTGGCGCACAGCGGCAGGGCCATCAGCAGGCCGGAGATGAGCTGCGAGCCGCTTTCTCCGCTGACCTCGGCGCTGCCCGGGATGAGGCGGCCCTTGACGGTGAGCGGCACGCGTATCTCGCGCCCTGCGGATTCTTCCAGATTGCCGATGAGTACGCCGAAGGCCGCCATTATCGAGGCCGCTGCGTTCATCGGACGGCGGGTGAGGGTGCCGTAGCCCTCGAGTGCGAACGGGATGCCGTTTACGGCGGAAAGCACGGGGATGCACAAGCGCGCGAGCAGCCCCGACTCCCCGACGTTAAGCAGCTGCAGGCCAAGGTCTTGCGAGATGGGGCCGATGCCCTTGATGACCAAGGTGCTGCCGTCTTGCTGAACGTCTGCGCCGAGCGAGCGGGCCACCTGGAGCGCGGCCTCGCTGTCTTCGCACGGGGTGTAGTCGTACAGGTGGGAAACGCCCTCCGACAACGTTGCGGCAAGGATTGCCCTCTGGGCGAAGCTCTTGGACGCGGGCATCCGCAGTCCGGTACGCACCCAGGGCTCGCGGGCGCCGTAAATCAGCTCCTGCAGCTCTTCCGTGGTCGGCTGCCCGGGAGCGGTTGCCTCCTCGGCATTGCGGGCGGCATAGGTAAACGGAGCGCCGCGGCGCAAGCACTCGATGCGTGTCCGGCGGCCCTCATTGCCCATTCCAAAGGCAACGAGGCGCCCCTCCATCGAATCTACATCCTCAAGTATCAGGCTATATAGAGACTCGATGCGCGCGGCATCCTCCGCACTATGGCAGGTGGTGACTATCTTGGCGATATCTGCCCCGTAGCGGAAGCAGCGGGCAAGGGCTATCTGGAGGCCCTTCTCGTCCGGCGTACCGCCAAAGTCGTGGTACGAGCGGATGAGGGCCGTGCCCCACTCGTGGCAGAGCTTCTGGAAGCGGCGGCTCACGTCCGACGGCGCCTCTATCTCCAGGTCTGCATAGCGGGCGCCGGCCTGCACCGCCAGCGTCAGGCGGCGCTCCGACTCGGCCCAATCGCCGCCCAGCGTGGCTGCACGGCATGTGGCGATAAGGGGCACGTCCGTCTGGGCAAAAAGCTCTTCGATCTCCTGGTCCGACAGCTTGCAGTGGTCGAGCCGTATCTCCGCCATCTCCAGCGATGGCAGAATCTGCATAATCGCAGAGTATGTCTTGTTTTGTAAACTGGTGCAAATCATATTATGCGAAGATACGCCAAAACGCTGTAAAATACAAGACACCCGGCCCTCAATTCCAATCTTGCCGCCGCCGTTTGTAATTTCGTAAATTTATGGATATCTTTGCAGTCCCTTTCCCCCTGCCCGAGTGGCGGAATGGTAGACGCGATGGACTCAAAATCCATTGTCCCTTAAAGATGTGCGGGTTCGAGTCCCGCCTCGGGCACACGAACAGCTGGCGTTTTTGC
>JAFZXV010000118.1 GCA_017616595.1 Bacteroidales bacterium | reverse complement strand
CGTCCTGACGGTTAATCGCCGCCAGCTTGCCCTCCGCCTGAGTGAGTCGGATTTCGCCGTCTGCCCTGTAGAAAATCCTGATCATCTTTAGTTGTTTTGTTGCGAACAAGCGGGGTCTGTTTTTCCGTCCTCGCTGCGCTCGCCCTCCCGCAAGCGGGCCCCTCCCTCTACAAGCGAGGGTGCTTATGACTGCAAAACAGACCCCGCTTGTTCTTGGTTTAGTTTACAAAGGTATATATTTTTTATAAAAAGTGTCCGCCAATTGCTTGACGGACACTAAAAAAAATAATTTTCTGCGGTTTAACGGGCCTTGCCGTTGGAGCCGAGGACGTTGACGATCTTGTGGATGTACATCTTCTTCATCTCCTCACGGGCGGGCTTGAGGTACTGACGGGGATCGAAGTGGCCGGGGTTCTCCACAAAGTGCTTGCGGATTGCGGCGGTCATTGCCAGACGGCTGTCGGAGTCGATGTTGATCTTGCAGACGGCGCTCTTGGCGGCCTTGCGGAGCTGCTCCTCGGGAATGCCGATTGCATTGGGGAGGTTGCCGCCGTACTGGTTGCACATATCTACATACTCCTGAGGGACGGAGCTGGAGCCGTGGAGGACGATGGGGAAACCGGGGAGTTTCTTCTCGATGGCCTTGAGCACGTCGAATGCGAGGGGCGGAGGTACGAGCCTGCCGGTCTTAGGGTCGCGGGTGCACTGCTCGGGAGTGAACTTGTATGCGCCGTGGCTGGTGCCGATGGAGATGGCGAGGGAGTCGCACTTGGTCTTCTTTACAAAGTCGATCACCTCTTCGGGCTTGGTGTAGTGGGATACTGCGGAGGAAACCTCATCCTCTACGCCGGCAAGAACTCCGAGTTCCGCCTCTACGGTGACGTCGTGCTTGTGGGCATAGTTGACGACCTTGCGGGTGAGCTTTACATTCTCGTCGTAAGGGAGGGAGGAAGCGTCGATCATGACGGAGGAGAATCCGAAGTCTACGCAGCTCTTGCAGAGCTCGTAGCTGTCGCCGTGGTCGAGATGAAGGACGATCTGGGGCTTCTTCCAGCCGAGTTCCTTGGCATATTCGACTGCTCCCTGGGCCATATAGCGGAGGAGAGTCTGGTTGGCGTAGTTGCGCGCACCCTTGCTGACCTGGAGGATGACGGGAGACTTGGTCTCTGCCGCGGCCTGGATGATGGCCTGGAGCTGCTCCATATTGTTGAAGTTGAATGCGGGGATGGCGTAACCGCCCTTGACGGCCTTTGCGAACATTTCGCGGGTGTTTACAAGGCCAAGATCTTTGAAGGAAACTTTCATAATGTATTAATGAATAATTACGTTCTTTTAAATCACGCAAATATAACAATTCTTTTCGAAAGAATTAGTATCTTTATCGCGAAATCCTCATTTATTATGAACGGCAAAGTCATAATCTTCTCCGCCCCGTCCGGCGCCGGCAAGAGCACGGTGGTCGGTCATCTGCTGGGCCTGTTCCCAGAGTTCGAGTTTTCCGTATCCGCCACCTCCCGCCCGCCCCGCGGCACGGAGCAGGACGGCGTGGAATACTACTTCATAGATGCAGACCGCTTCAAGGAGCTCATCGCCCAGGATGCATTCGTAGAATATGAAGAAGTGTATGAAAACCGCTTCTACGGCACCCTCAAGAGCGAGGTGGACCGCATCTGGGCCAACGGGCACGTCATAGTGTTCGACGTAGACGTCAAGGGCGGCGTGAGCCTCAAGAAGTACTTCGGAGACGCGGCAATGTCCGTGCTCATCATCCCTCCGTCAATGGAAGTGCTGGAACAGCGTCTCCGCGCTCGCGGCACAGACACCGAGGAGGCCATTGTGGAGCGCCTCGCCAAGGCCCAGTCGGAGCTGGACTTCGCCCTCGGCAAGTTCGACAAGGAACTCGTCAACGACAAGCTTGAAGACACCTTTGCCAACGCCGAGGCGCTCGTAAACGCGTTCCTATGCGAATAGCAGTCTACCCCGGTTCCTTCGATCCGCTGCACATCGGGCATCAGGCCATCATGGAATACCTGACCCGGGACAGCGGCTTTGACTGGGTGTACCTTGTAATATCGCCCCAGAACCCGTTCAAGGAGCCGGAGAAGGCGCTCAACGCCGAGCAGCGTTACCGCGACGCCATAGCCGCCGCCCGCCGCAACCCGGAGCTGCACGTCTGGGTAGACAACATCGAGCTGTCAATGGACCCGCCCCACTACACCATACGTACGCTCGACGCCCTGCGCCAGCGCGAGCCGGAGAACGAATTCACCCTGGTGGTGGGAGCGGACAATCTGCAGCGCATCCTCCAGTGGCGCAGTTCCTTCCGCATCCTCACCGAGTACGGAATTGCCGTCTACCCCCGCCGGGGCTACGACGTGGAGGCCATCCGTGACGGCATCCTCAAGATACTGCCCTGCAGCAAGATACAAATCATCAACGCCCCAATAATAGACATCTCCTCCACCCGCATCCGCGAAGGGATAGCGAATGGAGAAAACATGAGTAATTGGATGATGTAAAAAAAAAGGAGCTCGTTATGAGCTCCTTTATTATTACTGTTCATCCGGCTGTCCGTTTCCGTAATCTGGGCCGGGACCGCCCTGGGGGCCTCCCTGAGGGCCGCCGCCAAAGCCGCCGGGATTGAAACCGCCGTCGCCGGGGTTGAATCCGCCGCCCTGAGGGCCCTGGGCACCGCCCTGAGCCTGCTGGCTGGCCTGATACATCTTCTCGAATGCCTTGTTGAGGGCCTCGCTGTAGCGGTCTATATCTGCCAGATTCTGGTTCTTGACGGCCTCCTTGAGGAGGTTGCAGTTGTTCTCCACCTCGCCCTTGACGTCGGCGGGGAGTTTGTCTCCGTTCTCCTTGAGGAACTTCTCTGCCTGGAAGGTGAGGGCGTCGGCGTTGTTGATCTTGTCTACGCGCTCCTTCTCTGCCTTGTCTGCCTCTTCGTTGGCCTTGGCCTCGTCGCGCATGCGCTGGATCTCTGCGTCGCTCAGGCCGCTGCTGGCCTCGATACGGATGCTCTGCTCCTTGCCGGTGGCCTTATCCTTTGCAGAGACGGAGAGGATGCCGTTGGCGTCTATGTCGAAGCTGACCTCGATCTGAGGGATGCCGCGGGGTGCAGGGGCGATGCCGTCGAGATGGAACACGCCGATCTGCTTGTTGTCCTTTGCCATAGGGCGCTCGCCCTGGAGGACGCGGATCTCTACGCTGGGCTGGTTGTCGGCCGCGGTGCTGAACACCTGGCTCTTCTTGGCTGGGATGGTGGTGTTGGACTCGATGAGCTTGGTCATCACGCCGCCGAGGGTCTCGATACCGAGGCTCAGAGGGGTAACGTCAAGCAGGAGCACGTCCTTCACGTCGCCGGTGAGCACACCGCCCTGGATTGCAGCGCCGATTGCGACTACCTCGTCGGGGTTGACGCTCTTGTTGGGCTCCTTGCCGAAGAAATCCTTCACCAGCTGCTG
>JAFZXV010000117.1 GCA_017616595.1 Bacteroidales bacterium | reverse complement strand
TTGCGGCCTACCGCCCCGGAAGACTCTATGGCCTCCCAAAGCCCCTCGGGAGGCGTTTGCTCAAACTCCTGCATCCGTTCCCGGAGGGAGTCTTTCCAATTCTTATCAGCCATTGTTCTTTCTGTATTCTTTTATCTCGCGTGCCAGGCAGGCCTTAGCCCTCAGGAACTGGGAGGCGGAGGAATTCTCCTTTATGCCAAGCATCGCTGCAATTTCTTTATGAGGTTTCTGTTCAAATACAAACAGGTTAAATACCGTTCTGTAGCCGTCCGGCAGGCGCTCTATCATGCCCTGGAGCACATCCAGCGGGATGTCGTCCACGGCGGGATCTTCTTCCGGAGTGTCCGGCAGGCCCTCTACCGGGACGAGCCGTTTATCCCCCCTGAGCGCGTGCAGTGAACCGTTTACCACAATGCGCGTAAGCCACGCCCTGAGCGAGCCCTCGCCGCGGTAGTTGAAGCCGTCTATGCGCTTGAAGATGTTGATGAATGCCTCCTGAAGCACATCCTTGACGTTGTCTTCGTCTGCCAGGTAGCGGCGGGCGACGGCTGTAAGGTAGCCGGCATAGCGGTTATAAAGCTCGCGCTGGCCACGGGCGTCCCCGTTGCCGGCCAGCTGTACCAATTCTTTCTCGGACAGGCTATTTGCGTGATATAAACCCAAATTTTGCGCTTGTCAGAACGTCTTTTGTGGTTAACCAGTTTACGGTAACGGGTATGGTCTCTCCCCCTGTGTCCGGGAAGAAGCCGTTTATATCAAAATACACGAGTCCCTCGGCATACACGTCGTGGGCGTCGCCGTTGGCGTTGTGTACCAGGTTGAACTCGTTGTTGCCGATGTATACCAGCGTGAGGTCGTGATGGCCGGCAGGGTCTGCCCACCAGGTGTAATAATCCACAGTGAGGTAGCCGTCTTCTATGGCGGTGATGTTGGATTGCAAATCGACGTCCAGGCCGTCTACGGAAGCGGGGCCGGGGGCGGTAACCACATGCCCGCGGTCTATCTCTTCCAGCCATTCAACATCGCAGATGCGGCCATAGCCCGGTTCTTCTACGGGATAGATATAGAAAGAGCCCAGCGCGCGGCACTCCCCGTGAAACTCATATCCGTCTTTGGGGAACAGGCGCCCGGTGTTGCCTTTCTGGAAAAATACCGTGCCGGTGGCGTCTTGCTTAACGGTAACGACAAGCTCCCTCTGCCCGTCCTGCATATCCTGCAGGCTGTCCGACGGCCCCGGAACCCAGTCGTCAATACTATCTTTAGCACACGCCGACAGCACCAACGCCGCAGCGGTAAATATGATGATTCTTGTTTTCATTCCGACTATATAAATACGCAAGAAGCCCGAATCTTGCGTAAAAGCGGAAACTTCAGCCCTGCCTGCGGCGGTTCCCTATGCCGGAAAAACAGATGAATCCGAAGCTGAGTACGCTTAAGACAATCAACAGCAGCGAGCTTGCGCGGGATATGGCCTCGCCGCGAGAGTAAGACACAGGCTCGAAGCTCATCTCCAGCGTGTGCTCCCCTGCCGGCAGGTCTATGCAGCGCAGAAGGTTGCCGGCAACGGGGCCAAGCCCGTCCGTGCCGCCGGCATACAGCTCTATGGGCAGCTCCCCGGCACCGTCCAGCCTCGCCACCCAGCCGGCGGGATAATAAACCTCGCTGAAAACGGCCAGGCCGCCGGTCGCGGAAGAGAAGGTGTATTCCAGCTTGTCGGGGGTGTAAGATGTCATCTCTATCTGCCCCTCTCCGGACTCGAACCAGGCATTGCCCCTGGCATAGCGGTAACGCAGGGGCTTTGTGTCTCCGGACAGAATAACATAACGGCAGTTGAGCGACGCAAGGCTCTCCAGATACGGCATGCCTGCCTCGGCCTCGCCAACGGTTGCGGCGCCGCGGAGCGCTCCGGCAAGCGTGGCGAGGTCTCTGTTGATATGGCCCTCGATGTACTCCTGGTAGCGCTGCAGCTTGGCGGGGGAATAACCTCCGATATTCTTGTGCCAGTAAGACGGGTGAGAATCGTTGAAAACGTTGACGGACAGGTCTACGACGCGGAACGAGGGGTCCGTGTCCGCAAGTATGGCCTCGTCTGCCGGACGCTTGTCGAAGTCGGAATAGAAGGTCTTGGGGGCGATGAAATCGTCCGAGCTCAGATATCGTTTATCGATAATGAACAGGTCCGCCAGCACCAGCACGCAAACGGCGGCGGCAGCGGGCAGGAGGCGCTTCTGCGAGCCGGCGCCCCAAAGCAGCAGAGCGGCGGCAGCGGCAATCAGAAGCACAGAGCGCAGGGTGTCCATCCACATCAGGTTCATACGGTCTGCGGCGAGTGCGGCAACGAGCACGTCGGGCTGGCCGGCATCGGAGCTGCCGGTAAAGGCGCCGAACATCCCCTGAATCAACGCCAGCAGCAGCGTGAGGCCTATCGTCACTCCTCCTGCGGTAAGCACCTGGCGGCGGAGCTCCTTGGTCTCCATACCCCCCTGTACTATCTTGTCCAGCATCAGGAAGCCAAGCAGCGGCAGCGTAAACTGCAGCACCACCAGTATCATAGACACCGTGCGGAACTTGTTGTACATCGGCATCACGTTGTAGAACAGGCGCGTCAGCCACATAAAATGATAGCCCAGCGCAAGCAGCACCGCCAGCACCGTGGCAATCAGCAGCCACCACTTCTCCTTGCCCTTCCAGTACATCAGACCGAATATGAAGAGGAAGATGGTTATGGCGCCCATATACATCGGCCCGGCGGTGAAAGGCTGAGGTCCCCAGTAGAGGGGAAGGCTCTTGCGCAGGCGGGCAACATTGGGCTGGCCGGCCTTGCGCAGGAGCTGCACGGTCTCCGACTTCTCTCCCAGGGCTCCGGAAGAAGAACCGCCGTTATAGTTGGGTATCAGCAGGTTTGGAAGCTCCTCCCAGCCGTACGACCAGGCGGTGGCGTAGTCTATGTCCAGCCCCTTCTGGCCATCGCCGGAGGTGGAGGTGGTGCCGCCGCGCATGGAGTACGGAGTGTACTCCATCGTGGGCATAACCTTGGACGCGTTGGTGGCTATGCCCACAAGCCCCAGCGCCAGCAGCAGCACGGACGCTATCCAGAAGTACTTCTGCTGCATCTTCTTAATCAACATCCAGACAAACAGCACCAGCACGTATATGAGGATGAGGATGGCGAGGTAGTACGATATCTGGGGGTGGTTGGCCTTGACCTGGAAAGACACCGCAATGCCGAACAGGGCCGCCCCGAGGGCTATGAAGGCCCAGCGGCGGCGCTTGTCCAGCCCCTCCTGCAGCGCCTTGCGGTAGGTGAACACAAGCGCCGCGAGCACCCACGGAAGGAACGCTATTGCAAACATCTTGGTGTTGTGCCCCACCTGGATTATCTGCATGTTGTAAGAGCAGAACGTAACGGCAATGGCGCCACCGGCAGCAACCACGGGGTGCATCCCAAAAGCGAGCATCAGCAGGAAAGCGCCCAGCAAAGAGATGAACAGGAAGCACACCGGGCGGGGGAAAACCTGGAACAGGTCATACAGGGGCTTGGTCAAGTCGCCCCTGGAGTTGCCTATTATAGGGGCCGTCGGCATTCCGCTGAACATAGAACCGGTCCAGCGCGCCGGATCGCCCGGGTGGTTTGTATTCCAGACGGTGGTTTCCCGGGCCATGCCCATAAAGCCGGTGTTGTCTGCCTGATTGACCATCCTGCCTTGCAGCACCTCCGGACAATACGCATAAGACAACACCAAAAAGCCCAGCACCAACACTACGGCCGCTATAATACCCTTCTTCATAACTGTCTAACTGATAAATTGTTCCACCCACTCCTGATCTACCTTGACAAGACCGGCGAGGCTCTCCTGCATGGCAGGGTTGCGGCCTATTATGCCGCGGCAGTCTTCGTATACGTTAAAGCCTACGGCAAGCATCTGCATCTGACCTGCCTCGGGATAGGTGAAGATTATTTCGTTGTCGGCCCCCTCGGTGCGCAGGAACTTGAGCGATACCTCCTTGCCCAGCTCCGAGCGGGTGACGAATTTGCAAAGTTCTATGGCGCCGTCTTCAAGCCCGGCGTGGAAAATCTTGACTTTCTCTATAAGCGAGCCCACATCGCCAACCAGCCTCGCGCACGCCACGTCCAGCCCCTCCACGCTCAGCTTGCGGTCTGCCAGGCAAACCAGACAAGCAGCATCGCGGTAGACTACGGGCGTCTGGATGAGCTCTCGGCAGCCGCACCTGGGGCACTCCCGCACGAACAGCTCGCCCGTGAGCACGCAATCAGTGAGTGCCGGATTTGCAATTGCGTCTATGAAGCTGTACACCGGCGCCTGGTAGCGCTCGCCGCAGCGTGAGCACGCAAAGGTCTGGGACGATACGGAACTCATAGCACCTCCTCCACAAGACGACGGGTTATGTTGAGGCGCGAATACTGCTCGATTGCTCCGTCGCAGGGGGCCTCGTCGCCGGAAAGGTGGCGCTCCCAGCAGCTGTCTATGAAGTTGCGCACGGGCTCCACGCGGTCCCAATCGTACATCACGCCTGCGCCCACTTCTTTGAGCAGGGCGGCCGAGGCACCGTTCTCCGCGCCAATGCCGAGTATGGGACGCCGTGCCGCAAGATACTCGAAAATCTTGCCCGGCAAGATCTTGGCCGCCTCGGGCTCTTCCCTTATGGGAAGGATCAGCAGGTTGGCGCTGCGCTGTTCCGCAATGGTTTGATAATGAGGCTGATAGCCAAGCAGGTCGACGTTGTCCATCAGGCCCCGGACGCGCAGTGCCTCAACCACCTCCATGTCCACTTTGCCGGCAAGGCGGATGCGGAGCTGCGTCTTGAAGCCGCGGTCTTCTGCGCACTTGCGGGCAAGCACGTCCCAGAGGCGCAAGGGATTGCCGTCGGAGGCTATGATGCCGGTGTGCACAACCGAAAACCGTCCCGGGACGAGCGGCGGAGCGGTGCGGTTGAAGTCGTCGTCGTCGTAACCGTTGGTAAAGCAGACCACAGGGGTGGAGGTGCGCTTCTGGAAGTCTTCCTGCACCATGGGCGTAACGGAAATGATGGTGTCCGCCGAGTCCAGCACCTTCTGCTCCAGGCGCCTGTGGCGTGCGGCAGTCCAGGGGAAGAGTCCCATATGCTTGAAGAAGTACCACTCGGTCCACGGGTCGCGGAAGTCGGCCATCCAGCGTACGCCGGTGCGCTCCTTGAGCCCAAGGCCGATGAGGTGCATCGACTGCGGCGGGCCGGTGGTGATGACGGCGTCTACCGGATTGTCTTTCAGATATTTGGCGAGGAAGCGCACGGACGGCTTGACCCAGCTCACGCGGGGGTCGGGCACAAAGAGGTTGCCGCGGGCCATCACCGCAAGGCGCTGGGTAAACGTCTTCTTCTGCCCGTTGAGCTGGTTGACGCCGGCTCCCTTGCTGGAAGCCTTGAAGAACTTGCGATACAGCGCGTACGGCTCCATTATGGGGCGTTTGATAACCTCCACGTCGGGAGAGACCTCGGTCAGCAGGCTCTCGTCCCGGGCGAGCTGCTCGGGATTGGACGGCGTGTACACTATGCAGTGCCAGCCCATTCGGGACAGGTACTTGGTGAACTTCACCCAGCGCTGTACGCCGCTGCCTCCGGTGGGGGGCCAATAATAGCTGATTATAAGGAGTCGTTTCATATCTCGTCAGTTTTGGGCGCCCACCTCTTCCTTGAGCTTGCGCAGCAGGTCGAAGGCGCTCAGGGGGGTCATGTTATCCAGGTCGGCGGCAAGGAGTTGCTCGCGAAGGGAGCTTAGCGTAGGGTCGTCCAGCGCAAAGAAAGACAGCTGCACGCTGCCGTCGGCCGCGGTGTCCTTGGAGATGGCCTCGGCGTTCTTCTCCCGGCGCTCTAGCTCGCGCAGGGTGCGCTCCGCGGCGTTTATCACCTCTTGCGGCATTCCCGCCATACGGGCTACGTGAATGCCGAAGCTGTGCGCCACGCCGCCGCGCTCAAGCTTGCGCAGGAAGATGACGTCGTGCCCCTCTTCCTTTACGGCGATGTGCCAGTTGTGAACGCGGGGGAAGCGGGCCTCGAGGTCGTTGAGCTCGTGGTAGTGTGTGGCGAAGAGGGTCTTGGCGCCGTGCCCCTTCTCGTGCACGTACTCCACCAGGGCGCTGGCTATGGACATGCCGTCGTAGGTGGAGGTGCCGCGGCCGATCTCGTCCATCAGCACCAGTGAGCGCTCGGAGAGATTGTGCATAATCATGGACGTCTCTAGCATTTCCACCATGAATGTAGACTCGCCGCGGGAGATGTTGTCCGTTGCGCCCACTCGGGTGAATATCTTGTCGAAGACGCCTATGCGGGCCTCTGCCGCAGGCACGAAGGAGCCGGTCTGCGCCATCAGCACTATGAGGGCCGTCTGGCGGAGCAGCGCCGATTTGCCGGCCATGTTGGGGCCGGTCAGGATTATTATCTGCTCGCGCTTGCTGTCCATCGCTATGTCGTTGGGCACGTACTGCTCGCCGGGGCGCATCATAGTCTCTATGACGGGGTGCCGGCCGGCCTTGATGTCAAACGAAAGGCTCTTGTCCAGCACCGGGCGGCAGTAACCGCGCTCGATGGCCTGGAGCGCGAAGCCCTGCAGCACGTCCAGCTGCGACAGCACGGCACAATCGGACTGTATATCCTTGATTTTCTTGCGGATATCCTCCACGAGGGCGGCGTACAGGGCCGATTCCAGCTCGTAGATGGAGCCCTCGGCGTCCAGTATCTTGCGCTCGTATTCCTTGAGTTCCTCGGTTACGTAGCGCTCGCCGGACACCAGGGTCTGCTTGCGCACCCAGTCTGCGGGCACCTGGTCCCGGTAGCTGTTGCGCACCTCTATGTAGTAGCCGAAGACGTTGTTGTATCCTATCTTGAGCGAGCTTATGCCGGTGCGTTCTATCTCCCGGCGCTGAATCTCCATGAGGTAGCCCTTGCCGCCGGTGGAAAGCTCGCGCAGCTCGTCCAGCTCCTTGTTGAAGCCAGTGGCGATTACCTCTCCCTTGCCGATCTGGGCGGCGGGGTTGGGCGCCATCGTGCGCTCTATGCGTTCCAGCAGGGGGTCCGTATCCTTGAGGCCCTTGGCCAGGCGGTCCAGCGCGGCGATGCCGGTGCCGGAGCACATCCCCCGGATAGGGGTCATCTGCCGCAGCGAGCGGGCAAGCTGCATCACCTCGCGCGGATTGATTTTGCCCGTTGCGGCGCGTGCGGTTATGCGGTCCAGGTCGCCGACCTCGCTCAGGCGGGAGCGCATCTCCTCCAGGGCCTCCTCGTTGTCGAAGAAGAACTGCACCACGTCGTAGCGGGCGTTGAGGGCCGGAATGTCTATGATGGGGAGCGACAGCCACTCGCGCAGCAGGCGGCTGCCCATGGGCGAGGAGCAACGGTCCAGCACGTCCACCAGGCTCGTGCCCTCGCGTCCGGCGTTGCTGCCGAATATCTCCAGGTTGCGGATGGTAAAACGGTCCATCCACACAAAGCTGCCCTCGTCTATACGGCCGATGGAGCATATGTTCTTCAGACCTGTGTGATGCGTCTGCTCAAGGTAGAACACAAGCGCGCCGGCGGAGCATACGGCAAGCGGATAGCGGTCTACGGCAAAGCCCTTGAGGGAGCCCACGCCAAGCTGAGCGCAGAGCTTCTCCGTTGTCGCGTCGGGCACGAAGGCCCACTCGTCCAGGGCCGTGACATAGAAATCGGGATACTTCTCCCGCACGGCACGCCATACGTCGCGCTGCACCACAAGCTCCTTGGGGCTGAACGAATACAGCAGCGTGGTGATGTACTCGTGGCTTCCCTGCGCCACGCGGAAGGTGCCGGTAGATACGTCCAGGAAGGCCGCTCCGCAGTCCGGCCCGTCGAAGGTGAGGCCAGCGAGCCAGTTGTGCTCCTTGCCCTCGAGCATAGTCTCCCCAAAGGCGATTCCGGGGGTGAGGATTTCCGTCACTCCCCTCTTCACCAGCTTGTTGCGAACGAGCTTGGGGTCTTCCAGCTGGTCGCAGACGGCCACTTTGTAGCCGGAGCGCACAAGCTTTGGAAGGTAGGTGTCTATCGCGTGATGCGGAAAACCCGCCATGGGGGTATCTCCCTTCTCTCCGTTGCTGCGGCGCGTCAGAACTATGCCTAGCACCTTGCTCAGGGTAACCGCATCGTCTGAGTAGCACTCGTAAAAATCGCCCACCCGGTACAGCAGCAGCGCCTCAGGGTGCTGAGCCTTGACCGAGAAATACTGCCGGAGCATCGGAGTGTCTTCGAGGGATTTAGCCATATCGTCTCTAAGCTATACCCTGCCGTAAACTACAAACTCGTATGTCAGACCGCTTTCCGGATCGGTGTGGGTTTCCGAGGTGGAGAGGCGCTGCCAGACGGCGGGATCTATCTGCGGGAAGAAGGTGTCTGCCTCGGGAACCTCAGTGTGCACATGGGTGATGTACAGAAGGTCCATGTCCGGCATTGCGGCGCGATATACGGAGGCGCCGCCAATCACAAAGCACTTGTCGGTGCCGGCGGCCTCTGCCTCGGCATAGGCCTCGTCGAACGAATAGACGCAGCTGACCTCCGGTATGGGGTCTCCTCTCAGGTTGAGCACTATGTTCTTGCGCCCTTTAAGCGGCCTGAAAGGGAGGGAGAAATAGGTGGTGCGGCCCATAATCACGGGGTAGCCGCGCGTTACGGACTTAAAGTACTTGAGGTCTTCCGAGAGGTGCCAGGGGAGTTGCCCGCGGACACCTATCGCATTGTCGTCGCCAATTGCGACTATGAGGCACTTTTGCATAGCGGATACGTGTTATACGGCCACCGGAGCCTTGATTGCGGGCCACGGGTCGTAGCCCTCGAGGGTGAAATCTTCGTATTTGAAGTCGAACACCGATTTGACGTCCGGGTTGAGCTTCATGACGGGCAGGGGGCGCGGCTCGCGGCTGAGCTGCTCGGCCACCTGGTCGAAGTGGTTGAGGTAGATGTGGGCGTCGCCGAGCGTGTGCACGAAGTCTCCGGGCTCCAGGCCGCATACCTGTGCGAGCATCAGCGTAAGGAGGGCGTATGATGCGATGTTGAACGGCACGCCGAGGAAGGTGTCTGCGCTGCGCTGATACAGCTGGCAGCTGAGCTTGCCGTCCGCCACGTAGAACTGGAAGAGGCAGTGGCATGGCGGAAGGGCCATCTTGTCTATGTCGGCCGGATTCCAGGCGCAGACAAGCATCCTGCGCGAGTCTGGATTGTTCTTGATGAGGTCTACGACCTGCTGCAGCTGATCTATGCTGCGGCCGTCGGGGGCCTGCCAGCTGCGCCACTGCTTGCCGTACACGGGGCCGAGGTTGCCGTTTTCGTCGGCCCACTCGTCCCAGATGGTAACCTTGTTGTCGTGGAGGTAGCCGATATTCGTGTCTCCCGCAATGAACCACAGCAGCTCGTGGATGATGGAGCGCAGGTGCACCTTCTTGGTGGTGAGCAGCGGGAACCCGTCTTGCAGGTTGAAGCGCATCTGGTAGCCGAACACGCTCTGCGTGCCAACTCCGGTGCGGTCTTTCTTGATGACTCCGTCCTGGCGGATGTGGCGGAGCAGGTCGAGGTATTGTTTCATATCTTGTCGAGGAAGCTTAACACACGCTCGGTGGGAGCGTCTTTCATCAGCACGCGCTTGGAAGAGTCCAGCAGATACAGGGAGGGAATTGCGCGGATGTCGTAGTTGCCGCTGTCCCGCAGCTGGAAGGTGTAGTCGTATCCGTTTATCCAGTCTGTGGGGTAATTGGGCACGTAGTCGCGCCACTTGCTCACTTCTTCGTCTATGTAGATGTTGACGATGGCAAGCCTGCCCTGGGCGATGTAGGAGCTGATGTAGTCCCGGGACAGCACCTCGTTGATGATCTCTTTGCAGGAGTTGCATCCGGGGTTGCTGAAGAAGAGCATAGTATAGTCTGCCCGGACCGAGTGCAGGGAGCCCTTGCGGCCCTTTACATCGCTGTACCTGAAGTCCGGAGCCGTGGAGCCGAAGGTGTTGGTGCGGCATTGCTTAGCCTCGAACCTGTAGGCGGCGCGCATATCGTCCGCCGTGCAGGGGCTGCCCTGAGCGGCCTCGGCAAAGGGGAGGTAGAGGTCTTCGTCCCTCATCGGGGAGTTGGGGTCGTAGAGGTATTTGGACACCAGTTCCGTAAGGCGTGTGTATACGTGGGACGATGTGTCTGCCAGCTGCGCGCGCTCGATCTTGCCGAAGAAGGTGCCCACGCTCTTCTGGGCCTGCCGCAGAGGGGCCACATCTTCCGGCGTGGCCATTTCCTTGATGGCGCTGAGTATGGCGATGTAGTTGGCGAGGGCCTGCTCAACGGGGCCGTCCGCCACGCCGAGTATGGCTTTGTCCGTGGTGGGGCCGCCCTGGGAGAAAAAGGCGTCCCAGTAGTGTGCGAGGGTGTATTCGCGGGCGGCGGAGGGGTCTTCTCCGTACACCATCGGAAGGCTCATCTCCGGGAAGGCGTGAAGGGCGGAGCCGGAGGCTGCGGCGGCATCTTCTTTGGCCGGAGCCACGGAGCCGAGGAAGCACTGGGTGCCGCTCCCGCCGTTGTTTTTGCAGGAAACGAGAGCCGTCAAAAGCAGAAGGGGAAGTATTTTACACCATTTCTTCATAGCTTACAAATATAATCAAAATTGTTCGTTTTCGTTTTTTTTCCGATATTTGGCCTTACAATAGTTGGTTGGTAGCAGATGGTCCCTTCTAAAAGAGAGAACTTCAGAAGTTCGTTCACATTCATACTGGCTATGGCCGGGTCCGCAATAGGGCTCGGCAACATCTGGCGTTTCCCCTTCATGGTGGGGGAGCACGGAGGTGCAGCGTTCATCATAGCATACATAATCTGTGGCCTGTGCCTCGCACTGCCCTGCTTCATCTGCGAATCCCTTCTTGGCCGCAGGGCCGGCAGCGGCGCCTACGGGGCTTTTGCAAAATTCGCACCCGGCACTCCCTGGAAGTGGTTTGGCGCCGTTTGCGTTATAGCCTGCTTCGTGCTCGTCTCTTACTATTGCGTGGTTGGCGGATGGTCTCTGGACTTCCTTCTCCGCTCGCTCACCGGCCAGCTCGCCCCAGGAGACCCGGAGGCCGCTCCCGGCATTTTCTCCCGCATGTCTTCGTCGTCTGTGGAATCGCCACTGATGATGGCTGCGTTCTACGGCGCCACCGCATTCATCGTGCTCGGCGGCGTAACAAAGGGCATAGAGAAGTTTACCAAGATAACCACCCCGCTTCTTTTTGTGCTGATGCTCGCCATAGTGGTGTTCTCCCTTACGCTGCCGGGCAGCGCAGAGGGGGTCAAATACCTCGTCAAGCCCGATTTCAGCAAGCTGGACGCAAGCGGCTGGGCTGCGGCGCTGGGGCAGGCCTTCTACTCGATGTCCCTTGGAGTGGGCACGGTGCTGATCTACTCTTCTTTCATGAAGAAATCAGACAACATAGTCAAGTCCGGTCTCTGGACGTCGCTGTCAGATACCGGCTTTGCGCTAATCAGCGGCTTTGCCGTTATGCCGGCCGTGTTTGCCGCCGGAATCGAACCCGGAGCGGGCCCGTCGCTGGTCTATGAGACCTTGCCCTACATCTTCTCAAAGATGGGCGTGGACGCACCGATCCTCGGCAGGATCGTTACGATTGTATTCTTCCTTGCCATCCTGATGGCGGCCCTCACCTCCTCAATATCCCTTCTGGAAGTGTGCGCAGAGCACGCCGTAGAGCAGTTCAAGCTAAAACGTTGGCAGGCGGTGCTGATGTTCTTCCTGCCCGGAGTTGTGCTGGGCACCTTCTGCGCTCTGTCTTTCGGCAGCCTCGGCGGCATCAAGCTCTTTGGCCTCACGATCTTTGAGGTGTGCGACTTTGTCTGCTCCAACATCTTCATGACCCTCGGCGCCCTCGCCTTCGTGCTCTTCGTAGGCTGGCGCATGAAGAAGTCCGATATCTACGACGAGCTCACCAGCGGCGGCACCACTCCCCTGGGCCGCGGCCTCTTCAAATTCTTCTACTTTGTAATCCGCTGGGTAATCCCCCCGATAATCATGGTAATCTTTGTCAGCAACCTGCTGGGGTAAGCGGGGTATTTACAGCGCTGCAACTTCTTCCGCAGTTAGCCCGGTGGCCTGGCAGATGATTTCCGGTTCGACCCCGAGATCCTTAAACTTCTTAGCATTCTCGCGAGTCGTTTTCGCCTGCCCTTCAGCAACGCCTTTAGCAAAGGCCTCTTCCCGATCCTCATCGGTAAGGTAAGAACGTACGCCGTCGTCGAACATAGAGCGAAAGTATTGAGGTTTGTCTTTATCCGGTATCGGAGACTTTAAACAATTATAAGGCCTGAATTTCTTCAACAGATAACCCAGTGGACGACGCAATAATTTGAAGAGAAATGTTATTCTCTTTTAGTTTTCTGGCCACCATTTCAACGGTCTTGGCATAGATTTCTTCCCGGTCCTCGTCGGTAAGGTAAGAACGTACGTCGTCGTCGAACATAGAGCGAAAGTATTGAAGTTTATCTTTATCCGATATCGGAGACTGGAGGCTCGACTCGAAGATCGGGTCGTATCTCTTGCCATATATCTCCGGCTTGCTTGCAAAATTACTCATATTTTGCAGAATGTCAAACCAAACTTCCACTGGAGTTAAGGACTTGCCCGGCTTGCTTGCAAGGCGGGGCAACTCACAGAGATAAATGTCCAGGATGTTGGGCTTTGAGTACGATTCCCCGGTCTCCTCTCGGAGAAGGTAATGGTAGATGAGTTTGTCTGTGTCGTGCTTGAGCCGGAAGTTCATGAAGCAGATGACATATACAGGCATCATATTGCCGTAGGAATCTCCCGAGTGCAGTTGTGTATGAATCATTGATGCGCCGTAGTATAGAAGCCTGTTACGCAGATGCTCCTTGTCGGCACGCTGCATTTCAACGATTATCTTCCTTCCGTCCTTCGTGTGACAAAGGACATCCATGATGACCTTCCTGTCGTCTCCTTTCCAGAGGTCGATTTCATTCGGTTCGTACTCGATGTGGACGATTTCTTCCGGCAGGATGTCGTTAAGTAGCAGCATCAGGTTCTTTTCGTTGTGCCCGAACACGTGCTTGAAAGCCCAGTCGCACATCAGGTTGATGTATGTGCTGGTAGCGATGCGGATGATGAGGTCTTCCTTCTCCTCCTGGGAGAGTTTGCGATAGCGGTCGTACTCGTTGACGATGGCTTCGTACTGAGCGAATTGCCCGGGTGTTAAAGGTGTAGTTTTCATAGACTGTGCGTTTATGGTTTTCCGCAAATCTATGAAAAGAAATCTGCCCCTGCAATAGCCGGAGGCAGATTTTGCGAATATTTAAAGGTTTTGAAAACCTATAAAAAAGATCTTATGGAAGAATGGTAAACACCATTCCCTTTTATAGCCCGTTGGTCAATTCTTTCCCGTTCCAAGCGAATCCCAAATGAAGCGCCCAGGGATACTCATTAGGATTATAAAAATGTATGTGCGTGTATTCCCACCCCCAAACATCGGCAGGGATCTCTGATAAAGAGCACGACAGCAATAATTCTCCTTTTGTCTGATCTTCATTGACAGAGTAAATCGAGACTTCTGCATCGGGATAGTAACTAAGTATTTGAGGGAGAAAATCTTCATAAGTCCTTACTCTCCTCATAATGTCATATCCGAATATACTAATACTTTGACGGAAAGCTAATACCCCTTCACACGGTACGGCTTGAGATGTTATTGATGTCGGGAAGTTTGTTTCTACATATATCTTTGTAGCCGCCTTGTTTTGGATTGATAGACAAACCCAGACCGTATCATCATCTGCCGATCTGCCGCAGGAGACAAACAGAAGAGCAATTGAAAGAAAACAAAGAAGATGTTTCATCTGAGATCTGATTGCTACTACAGCCTGGCCCAGGAATCCCGCAAACCGTCAATTTCATACTTAAAGTTTATACTGTATTCCGATATATGACTCCTGAGTTTGAAACGACCTCCACTTATTTCTTGTGTAATATTGTTCGCATCTTTATACACCAAAGAAAAACTGCCGTAACAGTAATTATCTGTTGCTTCATAATTGGCCTCAATCTGACCGGAAACAATTTCCAGTATATTAAGTCTGTTGTCGCACAGAACCACACATTCACTCTTCACTTTCAAAGGACCACCTCCCGCCAGTTCATCCGGGCCAAGAAGAAATGCAATGCGACGAATATATGTGTC
Source organism: Bacteroidales bacterium (assembly GCA_017616595.1). GTDB lineage: Bacteria > Bacteroidota > Bacteroidia > Bacteroidales > UBA932 > Cryptobacteroides. The sequence goes on along the minus strand of JAFZXV010000117.1, from coordinate 718 downwards.
GTACTTCGGATCGTCCCAATAATTACTTATACTCTTATCGTTGGGTCTCACTTCGGATTTAAAAAGCAGTGAATCTAAACTATTATACACGATGGGGATCCAGTTTATCATCGGCTCAAACCAACTATTGAAATAACTGCGTTGCCGATATTCAATATCAGACACAAAAAAGCCGACTGAGTTGTATTCTTCACCATATGGCTCAACATCATTGAAAGGATTCATGGATGATCTTCCGGGATCTTCCCCCACAGTGAGTACGCCATCACACCCAGATAAAAGTGATATAAGAACAGAGCCAAATAAGAGTAAACTACGTTTCATGTTGAAAGTATTTTTCTGTTACTGTTATTGCTTGCAAAAGTAATAAAACTATTCAAAACCGTTTCTATAAATGACACTGTAAGCACTTCGCTTAACCAAAGCGTAATAATCAGATACTAAAGTTCCCAGCATACACACTGCCTGAGGGAAGCGTAAAGGTTATACAGTACTCACCTGGCGCAGCGTTAAAAGGGATGATCGCGGACAGTGTTGAAGTGTCTACAGAGGTTTGAAGAATGATGCCTTCAGATGATTCTTCAAGAACGACATCTATCTCTCCCAGATTTGCTTCAAAGGTGAGATAAATAGTGTTAGAGATTAACGCAGCGACAATTGGAATTGGGGAAGATCCTCGAGGTCGGCCATCGGGGTTTATTACTTCCCTCAAAGGGAT
>JAFZXV010000011.1 GCA_017616595.1 Bacteroidales bacterium | reverse complement strand
GTCAAGCTGGAAGACGGCCGCAAGATCACCTTCCTGGATACCCCCGGACACGAGGCCTTCACCGCCATGCGTGCCCGCGGCGCCCAGATGACGGACCTTGCCATCATCATCGTCGCCGCAGACGACGCCGTGATGCCCCAGACCATCGAGGCAATCAACCACGCACAGGCCGCCAACGTTCCTATGGTATTCGCTATCAACAAGATAGACAAGCCGGGCGCAGATCCCGAGAAGATCCGCCGCCAGCTCTCCGAGATGAACATCCTCGTTGAGGACTGGGGAGGCAAGTACCAGTGCCAGGAGATTTCCGCCAAGAAGGGCATCAACGTAGACAAGCTTCTTGAGAAGGTTCTCCTGGAGACCGATCTCCTTGAGCTCAAGGCCAACCCCAACAAACTGGCTGCCGGCGCCGTCATCGAGTCTTCCCTCGACAAGGGCCGCGGCTATCTTGCCACGGTGCTCGTGCAGGAAGGCACTCTCCGTCAGGGCGACGTAATGCTCTGCGGAAGCTTCTACGGGCGCATCAAGAGCATGTTCAACGAGCGTGGCCAGAAGGTGCAGGAGGCGGGTCCGTCCACCCCTGTATCCGTGCTTGGCCTGAACGGCGCACCCGCCGCAGGAGAGAAGTTCAACGTGCTTACCGACGAGCGCGAGGCCAAGAGCGTTGCCGCCAAGCGCGAGCAGCTCATCCGCATCCAGGGCATCAAGACCCAGAAGCATATGACCCTGGAAGAGATCGGCCGCCGCATCGCCATCGGCAACTTCAAGGAACTCAACGTCATAGTCAAGGGCGATGTGGACGGCTCCGTGGAGGCTCTGTCCGACTCCCTCATCAAGCTCAGCACCGAGGAAGTGCGCGTGAACGTAATCCATAAGGCCGTTGGCGCCATCTCCGAGTCCGACGTTCTGCTGGCCGAGGCATCGGATGCCGTTATCATCGGCTTCCAGGTGCGTCCTTCAGTGGAGGCCCGCAAGAGCGCAGACCGCGAGGGCATTGAAATCCGCCTCTACTCCGTCATCTACGACTGTATCAACGACGTCAAGGACGGTATCGAGGGTATGCTCGAGCCGGAGAAGAAGGAGGAAGTCATCTCCACCGCGGAAATCAAGCAGACTTTCCGCATCAGCAAGGTGGGTACCATCGCCGGATGCATAGTCCGCGACGGAAAGATGGTTGCCAAGTCGAAGGTGCGCCTTATCCGCGACGGCATCGTTATCTACACCGGAGAACTCGGTTCGCTCCAGATAGGCAAAGACTCCGTCAAGGAGGTCCTTGCCGGCAAGGAGTGCGGTATGAGCATCGCCGGCTACAACGACATAAAGGAAGGCGACATGATAGAGGCCTTCCAGATCGTAGAGATCAAGCGTACTTTATAGATATGGCTTGAAATGCTGCCGGGGCGCCAAAACGGGTGCCCCGGTTTATCACTTTTGAGCTATTCCATCAACTTCTTATACTTGAAGCGTTTGGGTTCTGCGGTGCCGAGGCGGGCCTTGCGGTTCTCTTCGTACTCGGAGTAGCTGCCCTCAAAGAAATATACCTGGCTGTCGCCCTCGAAGGCGAGGATATGGGTGGCGATACGGTCCAGGAACCAGCGGTCGTGGGACACTACCACGGCGCATCCGGCAAAGCCGTCGAGGCCCTCCTCCAGTGCGCGTATCGTATTGACGTCCACGTCGTTGGTGGGCTCGTCGAGCAGCAGCACGTTGCCCTCGTCCTTGAGCGTGAGGGCCAGGTGCAGGCGGTTGCGCTCGCCTCCGGAAAGCACGCCGCACAGCTTTTCCTGGTCGGCCCCGGAGAAGTTGAAGCGGCTCACCCAGCTGCGGGCGTTGATGTCCCGGTTGCCCAGGCGTATCCACTCGGAGTTGCCGGCAATAGTCTCAAAGACCGTCAGATCCGGGTCTATGCGCTTGTGCTGCTGGTCTACGTAGGCTAGCTTGACGGTATCGCCTATCTCTATGGTGCCGGAGTCGGGCTTCTCTATTCCCATTATGAGGCGGAAGAGCGTTGTCTTGCCGGCTCCGTTGGGGCCGATTACGCCCACTATGCCTGCCGGTGGCAGCACGAACGACAGGTGCTCGAACAGCAGCTTGTCTCCGTAGGCCTTGCTTACGTCTTTGAACTCTATTACCTTGTTGCCGAGGTGCGGTCCGTTGGGTATGTAGATTTCCAGGTTGGCCTCTTTCTCCTTGGTATCTGCCGAGGCCATCTTCTCGTATGCGCCCAGACGGGCCTTCTGCTTGGCCTGACGTGCCTTGGGAGCCATCCGCACCCACTCAAGCTCGCGCTCCAGGGTCTTGCGGCGCTTGCTTTCCTGCTTCTCTTCCATTGCCAGGCGCTTGCTCTTCTGCTCCAGCCAGCCGGAGTAGTTGCCCTTCCAGGGGATGCCCTCGCCGCGGTCCAGCTCGAGGATCCAGCCGGCGACGTTGTCCAGGAAGTAGCGGTCGTGCGTTACGGCGATGACGGTGCCCTTGTACTGCTGCAGGTGTGCCTCGAGCCACTGGATGCTTTCAGTGTCCAGGTGGTTGGTGGGCTCGTCGAGGAGCAGCACGTCGGGCTGACGGAGCAGCAGGCGGCAGAGGGCCACGCGGCGGCGTTCGCCTCCGGAAAGGGTGGCTACCGACGCGTCCGGCGGGGGGCACTGAAGGGCATCCATCGCTCGTTCGAGCTTTGAATCGATCTCCCAGCCGTCTGCGTGCTCGATGGCCTCAGTGAGCTCGCCCTGGCGCTCGATGAGGGCGTTCATCTCGTCGTCGGACATGGGCTCGCAGAACTTGAGACCTATCTCGTTGTACTCGGCCAGCATGTCCATTACCTCCTGCACACCCTCGCGCACAACCTCTATCACGGTTTTGGAATTGTCCATCTGCGGCTCCTGCTCCAGGTAGCCAACGCTGTAGCCGGGGGCCCATACGACCTCGCCCTTGGTGGGCTTCTCAACTCCCGCTATGATTTTGAGCACGGTGGATTTGCCTGCGCCGTTGAGGCCGATGATGCCTATCTTGGCGCCATAAAAGAAGCCGAGATAGATGTCTTTTAGGATTGCCTTGTTGTTGTGGGGGAGAATCTTGCTCACCCCGTTCATTGAGAATATGATCTTTTCGTCTGCCATAGTTACAAATATAATCATTTTTGGGAATCAAGTCTGGAATTTACTTATATTTGCAAGGATATGAAGAATCTTGTGATAATCCCGACCTACAACGAGGTCGAAAATGCAGAAAAGATAATCAGGGCCGTATTCGCGCTGCCCGAGGGCTTTGAGATACTCATAATAGACGACGGCTCGCCGGACGGCACCGCAGAGGTGGTCAAAGGCCTTCAGAAGGAGTTCGACGGGCGCCTGCACCTGCTGGAACGCAAGGGCAAGCTGGGCCTGGGCACCGCATATCTCACGGGCTTCAAATGGGCCCTGGAGCGCGGCTACGACTATATCTTCGAGATGGACGCAGATTTCTCCCACGCCCCCTCCGACCTGCCGCGCCTGCTTGCAGCCTGCACCGGCGGGGCAGACCTCGCAATCGGCTCCCGCTACTGCAACGGGGTTAGCGTGGTAAACTGGCCCATCGGCCGCATCCTCATATCTTACTTTGCCTCCGTGTACGTACGCAAGATGCTGGGATTCAAGATCTTCGACAGCACCGCCGGCTTCCTCTGCTACAGCCGAAAAGTGCTGGAAACCATCAACCTCGACGGCGTGCAGATGAAGGGCTACGGCTTCCAGATAGAGATGAAGTACACCGCCCACAAGCTCGGCTTCAAGATTGCCGAGGTGCCCGTGATCTTTGTAAACCGCAAGGAAGGAACCTCAAAGATGTCCGGCGGCATCTTCGGCGAGGCCTTCTGGGGAGTCATCAAACTGCGTTTCCGTAAATTCAAAAAATAGATCTGTTCTCCGATAAGATTCAGAGGCCGGGAATACTCTTTTGAGGGCCATTAAACCTGGCTGAAGGCCCTCAAAAGAGTATTCCCGGCCTCAGCCATTCTCCTGGATATGAAAGAGATATACTTAAGGCAGATTGCCGGAACTGTTGGCGCAAAGGTCTGGCAGATAGAGAATTGCGCCGATATGTTTGCCGACGGGGACACCATTCCGTTCATCAGCCGTTACCGTAAGGAAAAGACGGGCGGGATGGACGACGCCACCATAGCGGAAGTCAAGCACTGGATAGACGTCTTTTCCGAGATGGAAAAGCGCAAGGAAACTATTCTCAAGACCATAGACGAGGCAGGAGCGTTGGACGACGCCCTCCGCGAGCGCATAGAGAACTGCGTGAGTGCTACGGAGTTGGAAGACATCTACCTCCCGTGGCGCCCCAAGCGCCGTACACGCGCCACCGTTGCCCGCGAGATGGGCCTTGAGCCCCTTGCAGACCTGATGTGGAACCTCCGCACACGGGACCCGCTGCAGAGCGCACGCGCCTACGTCAAGGGCTCGCCGTCGCTCAAGGGCAAGGCTGGGGCCGAGGATGCGCAGGCCGCGCTTGCCGGAGCGAGGGATATAATCGCCGAGCGCCTGAGCGAGACCGCCGCAATCCGCTCCGCCCTCCGTTCCATATTCCGCAGCCGCCGCCTGGAGGCAAAGGCCACAAAGGCCGCCGCAGGCAATCCGGAAGCGGCCAAGTACCGCAGCTACTTCGATTACAAGATGCCGCTGGACCGTATGCCGTCTCACAACCTGCTTGCCATCCTGCGCGCAGAGGGCGAGGGCTTCCTGTCCATCGGCCTTGACGCAGACGCAGAGAAGTGCGGCAAGAAGATCTACTACGACTTCTGCCAGGCGCAGGGATACCCCGCCGGCGCGCTTGCAGACCAGATAAAGGAGGCGGTGGACGATGCATTCAAGCGTCTGCTCGAGCCGTCCATCAGCGGAGAGGTCATACGCGAGGCCAAGGAGCGCGCAGACATAGAATCCGTCAAGGTGTTCGGAGAGAACCTCCGCCAGTTGCTGCTCCAGCCGCCCGTAGGCCAGAAGCGCACCATGGCAATCGACCCAGGCTTCCGCAACGGCTGCAAGATAGCCTGCCTGGACGAGCAGGGCGGCCTCCTGTATCATACCATAATCTTCCCGCATCCGCCTCAGAACGAGAAAGTTAAGTCGCTTATGGCGGTGCAGGCCATGCTGGAAAAGTACAGCATAGAGGCAATCGCCATCGGCAATGGCACCGCATCCCGTGAGACGGAAGATTTCATACGCAAGGTGCAGCTCCCGGCGGGTTGCAAAGTCTGGACGGTGAGCGAAGACGGCGCCTCCATCTACAGCGCCTCAGACATCGCCCGAGAGGAATTCCCGGACGAGGATGTTACCGTGCGCGGCGCCGTAAGCATAGGCCGCAGGCTGATGGATCCGCTGTCGGAACTCGTAAAGATAGACCCCAAGAACCTCGGAATCGGCCAGTATCAGCACGATGTGGACCAGGCGCTCCTGCGGGAGAAGCTGGACAATACGGTGGAATCGTGCGTTAACGCCGTGGGCGTCAACCTAAATACAGCATCGCCGTATCTGCTGCAGTACGTGGCGGGCATCGGGCCGTCCATCGCCGCCGGAATCGTTGCCAGGCGCGCGCAGAACGGGCCTTTCCGCGGGCGTGAAGAGCTTCTGGACGTGCCCCGGCTCGGCCCCAAGGCGTTCAAGCAGTGCGCCGGGTTCCTGCGCATCCGCGGCGCCGCAAACCCGCTGGACGGTTCTGCAGTGCACCCCGAATCGTATCATATTGTGGACGATATGGCCCGCTCGCTGGGCGTCACCACCCGTGAGCTCGTTGGCAACGCAGAGCTTTGCAGCCGCATCAAGCCGGAAGATTTTGTCAAGGGAGACGTGGGACTTCCCACCGTTACCGATATTATCAAGGAACTCCGCAAGCCGGGGCTCGACCCCCGCGAGCAGGCCTCTGAGTTTGCCTTTGCAGAAGACATACACGACATAGAAGACCTCCGTGCCGGTATGGAGCTCCCAGGTATAGTCACCAATATCACCGCTTTCGGTGCTTTCGTAGACATCGGCCTTCACGACAACGGCCTTGTGCACGTGAGCCAGATGGGCCCTCGCGGCACAGACCCCACTAAGGTGGTAAAACTCCACCAGCACGTGCAGGTGCGCGTGCTGGCGGTAGATTTGGAGCGGGGGAGGATCAGCCTGGGGCTGGTCAGATAGCTATCCGCAGTAGAAATACTCTTCTACGAGGCGCCGCATCAGCTCAGGATCGCGGCGGGCGGCCTCGTGAAGGTCTGAATCGCCATAGCGGCGCAGGCCTTTGAGTATACCGTCAATCATCCGGGGCTCAAAGACTCCGCGGGCTTCGAATACGGCGCGCTGCTTCTCCAGGCAGTCTGCAGACTCTGCGCAGCAGGTGGGCAGGCAATCAAGGGTGGCCAGGCGGGCGGCGTTCTCGGACTTGTGGATGTCCATATCCACATACTTTTCCGCGGCGATGCGAAGGGCCTCGTCTTCCGGCATCTCGAGACCGTAACGTGCTGCTACACAAAGGCCTGCCATGAGCTGGTAGATATCTGCCGAGCAGTCGGGGGAGCGCATCTCGAAGGTCTGCTTGCTGGTGGTGTCCCTGTCTGTAGAAACCACTTGCGGGTTGG
>JAFZXV010000116.1 GCA_017616595.1 Bacteroidales bacterium | reverse complement strand
TTATTATATGGTTGTAGTTCCCGGCACTTACAAGAAAGGCGTCGACTTCACTATGCACACTGGCGGCGGAGATAAGGTCATGTCCATCACCAGTGCAGTAACTGCCGTGCGCAGCAAGATTCACAATGTAACTTTGAAAGAAAAAGTTCAGGTAGTAAAGGTCAGCAAACTATGGGAAAAGCTCTCTACTTCCGAAACTAACTGGTTAACTGCTATTGGCGGTAATGCCGGTACCGATTTCAATATTGCCATCGACAACGAAAATGTTTATGTTACAGAATTTGGCGGAAGCAAGAAGATTTGGGCAATCGATATAGCTACCGGCCAGAACATTTCTTCCGTCAACACATCTACAGTGGAGTCTAAAGGCTTTGACGGATCCATTTTCCTTTCCTGCGCAAGAGTTGTAAAGAAAAGTGACGGAACACCTGTTCTTCTGGCTACAAACCTGTTCCAAGATTCTGATTCAGACAACCCTACAGGTCGTCTATATGTTTGGGATGAAGGTATTACCACAGCGCCAAAGGTTAAGGTACTCCAGTCCTGGGCAAGCGGACGTCGTCTTGGTGACACGTGGACTACCTATGGCGACTTTGAGGATTGCTGGATGATTATGGGCACCCAAACAGGAAATGGTTTTGTAACATTCTGTGTTCCTTCCGGTTCTACATCATATCTTATCAGCCGGTTAGCTATTGAAACAGCAAATTTCTGCTCCTACTACCCCTTCCCCGGAGACCTCACCCACGGCATGTTCACTTGGAGAGGAGGCGAACATGATGACGGATTGGCTTATCGCAATCGCCTAATGACTGTAAATTCAACAGAAGCCGCGATTAAGACAGAAGGCGCACATACTTCAGAACTGACTAAACTTTCCACTTGGATGGGAAACTACGAGAACAATAACGGAAGTGGTTTCAATTACATTGAGTTCAATGGTAAGCGTTATGTTATCTGGGTTATTAATATGGCTGATTCCAAGACGTTTGACCTTGTAATTAAAGAAGGTTCCGCCAATACGCCTTGGCAGGATATTATCAACACATCATCAGCCAGCATCACCTCTGCAGGTGGTTTCGCATTCCGTGAATCTCTCGTAGGAGGCGTAGCAACAACATGGAAGCAAGGCACCGATTGCGCAGTTTGGAATAACGGTAATGAAGTTTACATCGCTGTAAACAAGATTAACGTCGGCCTCGCTGTTTACAAAATGTACTTAGATTGGGAATAGAACTCCAAATCAGTTCTTCAGCGGCGCCCGCCCGACCGGGCGCCGCTTTTTGATTAATAAAGCCATTATGAGACTTTACGGCAATAAGGAATACATCGTTCCTGAAACAGAATCTGATCGGTTCTTTCCCGACATGCTGTGCGACAGCCAGTTGGACGGCGGTCTGGAAGACCTGACCGAAGAAGAATGGACAATTTAACACCGGCAATTATGAGAAAGTACATCAGCGCATCCGCACTTGCAGCCCTCGTAATTGCAGGTTGCACCACAGAAAAGGAGTTTGCCCTCGTGCAGGGCACAGAAATCTCCATCACCGCTTCCCGCGACGGCGGCACCCGCACCGTTATCCAGCAAGACGGCACCACCCTCTGGTGGAGCGCGGCGGAAGAGATTAACGTCTTCTACGGCAATGAATCCGCCGTTTTCACCGGCCAGAATGACGCTCCGGCGGCATCGGCCGTCTTCAAGGGCACGCTCGACGTAGTGCCGGACGGCAATACAGACATCTACGCCGTCTATCCTTCATCATCCGTCAATGCTGTGGATGGCGGTGTCGTCACTCTCGAGGTCCCCATCACCCAGCAGGCAGTCGCAGGCACCTTTGCAAACGGTGTCTTCCCGGCCGTGGCCGTGTCCAAGACCACCACAATGTCCTTCCAGAACGTGGCCGGCGGCATCAAGTTCAGCGTTTCCGAGCCCGACGTCACGGAAGTGGTCATCGAGGCCAACGGCGACGAGCCCATTGCCGGCGTAGTTACTGTCGTATTTGAAGAAGGCGTCCCCCTGATATCCGGCTCCTTCACCCCTTCATCCAGCGTTACAGTAGTAGCTCCCCAGGGAGGCTTCGACCCCGCAGAGTTTTACTATGCCGCCCTGCTGCCCGCCGAGTTGGGCGGAGGACTCACCTTCACCCTCAAGCGCGGCGACAAAGAGCCCGTCACCATCGCCTCCAAGAAGGCACAGACCGTCAAGCGCGGCGTCATCGGCAAGGTCGGAGAACTCGTTTCGCCTGCCAAAACTACTGTCGAGCGCGTGTGGGGCCTCTATTCCAACACATCAGCGTCGTGGAACGAGTATTACGGCGGCACGCCTAATACCGACCGTAACGTGGCGATGGACGACGAGTACATCTACATTGCAGAAACCCGCGGCGATGCCGCCAAGCTTTGGGCAATTTCCATTGCGGACCCCACCGTCGTCAAGCCCGTCAACGTAGAGGGAGTCGAAGGCGGCTTCTGGCTGCTCGCTTGCCCGCGTGTCGTCAACGACGCCGACGGCAACCCCAACCTGTTCTGCTGCAACATGAATTCCACCGGAGAAAGCGGCACCGACCCCAGACTTTACTGGTGGAAAGACGGCATAGACGCACCTCCTACCGGATATACCCTTAACTGCTCCAAGCCGTACGAGCGCATCGGCGACACCTTCACCTTCTGGGGCACAGTGGACAAGGGAATGCTGCTCATGGCCTCCACAACCGGCAACATCCGCATGTGGAAGTTCAAAGACAAGGTCCTCAGCAACGGAACATGGGTGGACAGCCGTTACGTAACCGAACCTAAGGTCAACGGCGTATCTGCATACTATCCTTTCCCGGACGACAAGAACCACGGCATCTATTGCGTACGCGACGAAGTGCAGGCATACTCCGCCGCCATCGAGAGTGGCAAGGATGCGTGGACCGCCCCCGGCGGCACCCTGCTTAACGTTTCTCCGTTGGGCAGCAACTATTTCCTGAATGTCGCCTGCTTCCACTTCATCGAATTCGGAGGCAAGAGGTTCATCGCCTACACGCGCAACGTAGACGGTGCCGACGGACGCATCATGATTACCCAAGGCGAAGAAAAGGAGCCCTGGATGGATATCGTCGCCCGCCGCCACTCCGGAGAACTGCTATATCAGGCAGCCCTCCAGAATGCCAGCGAGATTGGCGCAATCGACGAGTCCGGCAACGGCAAGGCATCCGGCAACAGCGGCATGGACATAGCCTGGCGCGTCATCGGCGGCGAGCTCTACATCGCCTGCGTCAAGCAGAATGTGGGCCTGAGCCTGTTTAAGTTGACAATTAAATAGTCTGACTATCAATACTTTAGCTTCCGACCTCTGGGAGATTTTCCCAGAGGTCGATGCGTAAGAAGATGAATCTCAAGCACTTATCTATTTGCGCTGCGGCAGCGATGCTGGTCCTTTCCTGCCAGAGTCCGGCGGAGCGGGCGGCGGCGGGGCTGGCTCGCAGGATTGCTCCGGAGTACGCCCGCAGGATAGAGTTCCGGCAGACGGCCGACAGCACGGAATCGTACAGCATCGAGGCCCACGGGCGGAGGGTGCGCATCTGCGGAAGCGGCGCCAACGCCATGGCCGCCGGCCTGGGGCGATTCCTCAGCGACGTATGCTGTGCCGACGTCTCCTGGGAGCGTTTGCACCCCATCGAGCTTCCGGCGCCGATGCCCCTTCCGGACAGCACAATCTCCTGCAGGGCGCTCGTGCCGGAGCGATTCTTCCTCAACTATTGCACCTTCGGATACACTATGCCGTGGTGGCAGTGGGACGATTGGGAGAGGTTCATAGACTGGATGGCCATGCAGGGCATCAACCTGCCGCTGGCCATCACCGGGCAGGATGCCATATGGCAGGAGGTCTGGCGCGGATTCGGTCTCTCGGACGATGAGATCCGCGCCTGGTTCACCGGCCCGGCGCACCTCCCATGGCACCGCATGTGCAACATAGACGGTGTGGACGGGCCCCTGCCGCAAGGCTGGATAGACGGCCAGAAAGAGCTTCTGAAGAAGATACTGCAGCGCGAGCGGGAGCTTGGGATGCACCCTGTGCTGCCGGCGTTCAGCGGGCATATCCCCAAGCAGTTCAAGGAGTTATATCCCGATGCGCAGATTACGCAGATTCGCGGATGGTGCGGATTCCCGGAGGAAAATCGGCCATACTTCCTCTCGCCACAGGACAGCCTGTACGGAGTCGTCCAGAAAGCCTTCCTGGAGGCGCAGACGCGCGAATTCGGCACCGACCACCTTTACGGATTCGACCTGTTCAACGAGATTGAGCCCCCGAGCTGGGATCCACAGACCCTTGCGGCGATAGGCGGCGGCGCTTACAGGAGCATTGCCGATGCCGATCCGGAAGGACGCTGGATACAGATGGGGTGGATGTTTTACAACGACAGCCGCCACTGGACTCCGGAGCTCATCCGCGCCTACCTGGGAGCCGTTCCGGAAGGAAAGGTTACGATACTTGACTACTATACCGAGAATGTGCCCGTATGGAAGCTTACAGACAGCTTCTACGGCCAGCCGTGGATATTCTGCTACCTGGGCAACTTTGGCGGCAACACACGTCTCGCAGGGCCCTTCCGCACTGAGAGCCAGCGGATTACAGAGGCGCTGGGGATGCCCGGTCTGGCCGGGCATGACGGAAACGTCAAGGCAGGAGGTCCCGGTTCCGTCATTGCCGGTGGCAGCGGTTCCGTCATTGCCGGCAGCGACCGGCAATCTCGTCCCTCCGGAATCGGATGCACGCTGGAAGGCTTCGGCGTCAACCGATGGTTCTTCGAGTACGTCCTGTCCCGCGCCTGGAGCACAGGGATGACCGATGAGGAGTGGCTCTCCGGCCTGGACCGCCGCAGAGGCAGCCCCGACTGCTTCTGGCGGAACATGGCCGACAGCATATACCTCCGCGGATCGTTCTCGGAAGGCACCCTCCTCTGCGGACGTCCCGTAATGACGGGAAGGCACGACTGGAGGGTCATCTACGAGACCCGATACGATCCCGACGCCCTCGTTCGCCAATGGAAGACACTTCTGGACGCCCCCTCCAGCTCCGACGCATGGAGGTACGACGCAGTCAACATCGGCTGCCAGGCGCTGGGAGACCGCTTTGCAGTACTGCGGGACGAGTTCGCAGGCGCCTTCCGTTACAATCAACTCGCTGCAGCAGAAGAAGTTGCGGAGCAGATGAGGGATCTCCTCAAAGACATCGCCACCCTTGCCGCATGCGAGCCCTCGTTCCGCTTTGAGAACTGGCTGAAAGACGCCGGGCGATGGGCAGGGCCAGGGGAAGAACCGTACTACCGCCACAACGCCTGGCAAATAGTTACCGTCTGGGGCGACACACCGTACCTGGGAGACTACGCATCACGGATGTGGAGCGGGCTGATATCAACCTACTACGCCCCCCGCTGGGAAATCTTCCTTGAAGAAGCGCTTGATTGCCTCCGCGACGGGCGCCCTTACGAACAGCAAAAGGTGGAAGAGCTCGTCGGTGCCTTTGAAAAGGCCATTGTGGAGGCAGCCCCCACGGTTTCTGAACTCGCACCGTCAGACGACATCCGAGGCCTCTGCAACAAACTGTATATCAAATGGTTCGGCAAGAAGCTCACGCTTATGAGCTGGAACGTGGGAGTCTTCTCGAAATATAGTCAGGACAGTATGGCCGACGTTGCCCGTGCCATACTGCGCTCCGGCGCCGATGCCGCTTGCCTCTGCGAGCTGGACAGCTGCAACCGACGCCACCCCGAATATCAGCTCAAGGAGCTCGCAGAGAGCCTGGGAGGCTGGCAGTACAGTTTTGCCTCCGCCTTTGACTTTGCCGGCGGCGCCTACGGCAACGGCATAGTCTGCAAGGAGCCCATCCTGCGGAGCGAGCGTATTGCGTTGCCGCTCGCCGACGGCGCGGAACCGCGCAGCTGCGCCGTGGTGGAAACAGAACGCTTTGTTCTTGGCGCAACTCACCTCGACCACAAAGGATTCGAAGCCCGCCCCGCTCAGGCACGAGCGCTAAACGACTGGTTCACAGAACATTACTCTGGCAGCTCCAAACCCGTTTTTCTCTGCGGCGACTTCAACTCCCTCCCCGACAGCGAAACCCTGAGCGTCCTTTCTGACAGCTGGGACCTCATCAGCGGCACGTCTCCCACCTACCCCTCCGACTCCCCCGACCGCTGCATTGACTACATCTTTACCCTGCGCTCCGCCGCCCCGGTATACACCGTTTCCAGCTATGTAGATTCAACCTGCTCCGCCGCCTCCGACCACCTCCCGGTAACAGTATCAGTAAAGTATAACTGATTGATTGTCAGTGTCTCCAGACATACGGGGAAGGTGTCTTGATGGTTTGGGGAAGGTCCCGGGGTGTTTTGGGGAAGGTCTTCCGAAATAAGCTTTACCTTCCCCACGGAAAGTGCCCCAGAGAGCACTGAGTGGCCAATTGGCTGGGGAAGGTCCCCCCAGGGAATAATAGACCTTCCCCAAAAGGGCTGAAGACCTTCCCCACGGAAAATGCCCCAGAGAGAGCTGAGTGGCCAATTGGCTGAGGAAGGTCCCCCCAGGGAATAATAGACCTTCCCCAAAAAGGTCAGAGACCTTCCCCACGGAAAATGCCCCGGAGAGCAATGAGTGGCCAATTGGCTGGGGAAGGTCCCCCCGGGGAATAATAGACCTTCCCCAAAAAGGTCAGAGACCTTCCCCACGGGAAATGCCCCGGAGAGCACTGAGTGGCCAATTGGCTGAGGAAGGTCCCCCTGGTGGAAAAACAGTTTTCCAGACTATTTCTTTGCGAAGTGGAGTCTGGTAGATGTTTGCAAAACTATGGCCGCCCGTGGCCATATGAACGGGGGGACTATTTCTTCCAGTAGTTCTCTATTTCTTCCAGGCTCTTGCCGGTGGTTTCGGGCACCCACTTGTACATTATGAAGAGGTACGGCAGGCACATGAAGGCAAAGAGGAAGAAGGTGCCGGCGGGGGTGAGGGTCTCCAGCATCCAGGGGGTGAGCTGGCCTATCAGATACGTACCTACCCACAGCGCCAACCCCGCCACTGACATTGCAAGGCCACGCACGCGATTTGGATACATCTCGCTCAGCAGCACGAAGACCACTGCGCTGATGGAGATTGCCGTGCAGAACACGTAAAGCAGGAAGAACACCAGCAGGAACCACGTAGGAAGCGTGCCCAGCGCAAAGTAAAGCCCTATCATCAGCAGGCAGAAAATCATACCGCCTACGCCCCACCAGACCAGTTTCTTGCGGCCGACTTTGTCTATGATTAGCAGCGCCACGACGGTGGTGAGCATATTGACCACCCCCACCAGAACGGTGCTGAGCAGCGAGCCCTCGCCACTGAGGCCGGCGTCCTGGAAGATCTTGGGGCCGTAGTAGAGCACCGCGTTGACTCCCATGAACTGACCCAGAATCGCTATTGCGGAGCCGATGAGCACGGCCTTGAATATGCCGGGCTC
>JAFZXV010000115.1 GCA_017616595.1 Bacteroidales bacterium | reverse complement strand
CCCGTCTGGAGGTATCAGTACGAGGCGTACGCTCCCGGCGAGTACGTGCCGTTCGAGCTCGCGCCGCTGCAGGACGTGCACGGGGCGCCGGCCGTGATAGTCGTCGGCTCCGGCCCCGCCGGCATGTTTGCGGCCGTAAAGTTGATAGAACTAGGCCTGAGGCCGATAGTCCTGGAACGAGGCAAGAACGTGCACGAGCGCAAGTTCGATATGGCGCGCCTGAGCCGCGAGGGAGTGGTGAATCCCGAGTCCAACTACTGCTACGGAGAGGGCGGCGCCGGAGCTTTCTCCGACGGCAAACTCTACACCCGCTCCTCCAAAAGGGGCGACATCCGCGAGGTCCTCTACCGGCTGGTCGAGTTCGGCGCATCCAAAGACATCCTTATCGACGCCCACCCGCACATCGGCTCGGACAAGCTGCCCGTGGTGGTGGAGAATCTGCGCAAATGCGTTATCGGGCACGGTGGAGAATATCACTTCGGCGCACGCGTGACGGCTGTCTCCGGCCGCTCTGAAGAGGGCCTCTGCAGCGTAACCTGCGCCGACGGCTCTGCGTATTCCGGCCGCGCCGTAATCCTCGCCACAGGGCATTCTGCCCGCGATGTGTACGAGATGCTGCACGGCGCCGGCGGAGATCTGGAAGCCAAAGGATTCGCCCTTGGCGTGCGCGTGGAGCATCCGCAGGAGAAGATTAATTATCACCAGTATCACGGCACATGGAAGCCGGGCGTTCCTGCCGCTGAGTATTCCTTTGTGGAGCAGGTGGACGGCAGGGGAGTGTTCTCCTTCTGCATGTGCCCCGGAGGCGTGCTTGTGCCTTCTTCCACCGAGCCCGGCACCGTAGTCTTGAACGGAATGTCCAACTCGGGCCGCAACGGCAAGTTTGCCAATGCCGGCGTGGTGGTGCAGATAGAGCCGGAAGACGTTCCCGGCAACAGCCCATTCAAACTGATGGACTTCCAGCACGAGGTAGAAGCTGCAATGTTCGACTGGTGCGAGAAGGCCCGCTGTTCCGGCGACAAAGACATCCCCCAGAACCCTATGGCCGCGCCCGCACAGCGTATGGAGGACTTCTGCCTTGGCAAGCTCAGCAAGAAGATGCCGCCCACCTCGTACTTCCCGGGCGTAATCAGCGCCCCGCTGCACGAGCTCCTGCCTCCGATGGTGGCTGAACGCCTGCAGAAGGCATTCCCACGCATAAAGATGAAAGGCTACTACACCAACGCCGCGCTGCTCCTGGGCGTAGAATCCCGCACTTCCTCTCCCATCCGCATCCCCAGGGACCCTGAGACGCTGGAATACATCTCCATCCCCGGCATCTATCCCTGCGGCGAGGGAGCCGGCTATTCCGGAGGAATCGTATCAAGTGCGATAGACGGAATCCGCTGCGCAGAGGCAGTAAAGGTTGGTGGGGTGCAAAATTAACTGACTGATTTTCAGTTGTTTATATGATTCAGGGACCCCCGAAGACGGGGTCCCTGAATTGCATTATCGTCTTATTATTAAGCAGTTAGCTTTGCGTCTACCAATCAATGGAATCGGATTGTGCTGGAGGTCGGAAGGGTTCTGATCGGTCAAGAGCGCCTAATTATCTTAATGCAAGATTAGGGCATCCCGCGTATTTATACAAGTAGGATTCTGACCGTTATGAAAAAACTATTCCTACTGATTCTTCTGTTTACCGGATGCACCTTTCTCCCGTCCGGACTAAGGGCGCAGGTGACCGATTCCACCTCTATTGTGATAGCCTCTCCTACTGTATCGGAAATACCATATGCCGCGTCACATCCACGCGACCCTAAACAGGGACAGACGATGACAAACATCGGTACCGCGGTAATGCTTGGGGGAGGAGGCATCTCGGCCCTCACCGTTGGCTTCGGGCTCTGGAGCATAGGTTCGATGTTAACTGAGGGCGGAGGCATACTCGCTGGTATTCTCGGTGGGCTGGCGCTTTATGGGATAGCGGCAACCACTGCAGCAGTGGCTGTCGGGACGGCTGCATTAGCCCTGCCTTTTTTTGCAATGGGCAAATCCCTGGAAATGTGCGACGAATACTGGGCGACGTCCCATTATGCCGGTCCGGGACAGAGGGGATTTTCTGTATTAATGGATGCCGGTGTCGGAATTGCATACATTCAACTGTCGATTATTCCCGGTTATCACCTCGACGAACATCTCTTCCTCGGCGCGGGAACAACACCGACTTATGTGTTGAGCAATAATACGCCCCCCGTTTCACACGCTCCGATTCTTCCGTTTTATGCTCACGCAAGATACAGTTTCTAGGACGGGGTCTTGTCTCCTTACGTCAGTGCATCTCCAGGATACGATTTTTTAGGAAAGAGTATCTACTGCTCGGCCGACATCGGCATCCGTATGCGTTATTCCAAGGATTCACCGGTTTCTTTTTGGGCCTCTCTCCGCGGCACATACGACAAGAATCTCCAGAACGCCGGTCTGGTCTTAGGCTGGTCGTTCTAAGCGGTCGTCAAATCTTGAGCACGCCGTCTGCGTAGCTCGTCGCGGCGGGGCGATGGGTGATGCAGAGTATGGTCTTGGTGCCGCGGTAGCGGTGGCCGAGGCGCTCCAGAAGCTCGAACTCGGTGTCTGCATCAAGGGCGGAGGTAGCCTCGTCCAGCACCAGGATGCCGCCGGGGCGCAGGAGGGCTCGGGCTATGGCGATGCGCTGGGCCTGACCCTCGCTGATGCCGGCGCCGATCTCCGAGCAGACGGTGTCCAGACCCTTTTCCAGATTGTATACGAAATCAGCTGCCGCAAGGTGCAGGGCCTCGTGAAGCTCTTCTTCCGTAGCCTGGGGTTTTGCCAGCAGGAGGTTGTCCCGGATGGATCCGCTCAGCAGGCTGTTGCCCTGCGGAACGTACATGAAGTTGCAGCGCGTGCGCACTCCGGAGGGGACTTCAGTAGTGCCGTCGTACAGATACACTGAACCGCTGTCCGGCGGCAGAAGGGACATTATTACCCTTACCAGAGTGGATTTGCCGGCGCCGGTGGAGCCGATTATGGCCGTCATGCTGCCCGGTTTGAAGTCGTAGTCCAGAGACTTTACCACGGGGCTTCCGGCACCCTCGTAAGTGAAGGTAAGGCCCTCCACACGCACGCCGGGGGCTCCCTGGAGCACGATATCCGAGCCGGACTCTTCCTGGTCTGCGTCTATCAGGTCCAGCAGACGGTCTTCCGAAGACAGGGCACGGATGAATGCGGGAATCTGGAGCGCAATGCCGGCTACGGGCCGCTGGACCTGCCCGACGAGCTGCAGGAACGCTACCATGGTTCCGTATCCGATTGTGCCGTCTTTAAGGCCGAACACGCCCCAGAGGAACACCAGCGCGTAGCCTGCCGCAAAGCCGAGCTGCATGAAGCCGCGGGAAATGGCGTTGTAGTTGAGGCGGGTGATGGTTTTGCGGTAAACCACGTCCTGAAGGCCACCGAGCTTTTCCAGGACGCCTCCGGTAGCGCCGAGCATACGTACGATTACGCGGCGCTGGGTGTTTTCCTGAATGTGGCCCTGCACGTTGGCGTCCGCTGCACGTATCTCTCCGGTAAGGGAGCGCAGCTTGCGGAAGAACAGACGGCTGAACAGCACCGCCACCGGCATGATTATCAGCAGGAACCAGGCTAGTTTGGGGGCCAGTACAAAGATGTATGCCGACGCGGCTGCCAGCTGGACGAGCGTGATCAGGACTTCCGGCAGCGTGACGCAGAGAAAGTCCACCACCACCCGGATATCTTCTTCCAGACGGCTGACGGTATCTCCGCTGTGCATGCGGTCTTTGCCTTTCCAGGTGCTGAACATGACCTTCCGGAACACCTCGTTCCGGAGCAGGTTCTGTGTGCGCACCACAAAGTAGCCCTCCCAGTACCTTGCGCCTATGCGATAGGCCAGCTGCACCAGCATAATGCCTATCATTATGGCTGCAAAGGTGCTTACTTCTCCCTGGGCGGCGCCGGTGGCCACGTCCACCACCTTCTTTGAAATCCATACGAACGCAAGGGACGCCGCAACGCCCACAATGCCTATGAGTACGCTCACAAGCACGCGGAAGCGCTGGGGACGAAGCATCCTCAGAAGCCCCTTGACGCAGGTACGGAAAGGTCTCATCAGTCAGTGGCTATTCCGGCTTCTTTCCATTTGGCGGCGATGGCCTCGGAGTCGCGCAGGGCGGTCTCACGGTCTACCTCGTAGCGCTCGAGAAGCAGGTCTGCGAGGGACTCGACGGTAAACTCCTTGCCGTCTACCTCTTTCCAAAGGTATGCTGCAGACTCGTTGAGGGAAATCATCCTGTTGAAGTTGATCTGCCTTATGTTCTCTGCGGTAATGATGAATTCTTTGCCGAGGGGGCGGAGTGTGAATCCGGGTACTGTTTTCATAATATCTTTATTCTTCTGTAAAATCCTAATACAATGCGCCTTACGATTCGTGGCGCGGCAACCCACCGACGGTAGCAGCGCTTGCGGCACCGGGTGGTGCAGTCTATGCGCCTCTTGCCGCGGCGCAGTATGGCAACGGCCGTGCCGCATATATCCTGCAGGTTGCAGGCCTCCGTGGCATCCAGGTTGCCGTCTCCCTTCAGGCGCACGCGGTTGCCGGAAATGGCGTTGACGCGATGCAGCACGTAATGGCCGGGCGCCAGCTGGGCGAGCACTATGTCTCCCACCTCTACGGAAGGCAGTTTTACCAGCTCTACGCTGTCCCTTTCTCCGCGGATGAAGGGGGACATGCTCTGCCCCTTGGTGTTGATGACCACGGAACGGCCCTCGGACAGGAATTCCGACACCTGGCCGAGCATTATTGCGTTGGGGACGATTATCCGGGTTGTCTTCATCTGAGGACCTCGGAGCTGCAGACCCTGGCCGCCTCTTCGTCCGGACGGCAGTCCAGGACGTAGCAGGGCGTTGTGGTGACTATTTTCTCAAGCGTGGCGTGAAGGCCGTCGGCAATGGTCTTGTCTGCCTTGAAGCCGGAGCAGGAGGAGTAGATGAGGGCGTAAGCCTCCAGAACCTTGAGCGGGGTGATGCGGTTTTCCGCGCAGCGGCGGATACGCACGAAGGCGCCCACCGGAGCCTGTACGTTGCGGTAGCAAGGGGTTTTTCCGCTCCAGGGCGAGCCGTAGGCGATGATGCTGCCGTCCGGATGCACGCGCACTATGGGGTTGTCGTCGTTCATCAGCTCGGTGCCGGGGATATGGTCGAGCCAGAGCTGGCTGTGGGTGCTCTTGCCGGTGCCGCTGCGGGCAAGGAACAGGAACGCCTTGCCGGAGTTGCTGACCATAGACGCGTGCAACTCCAGTGTGCCCAGGGGGGCGGAGCGGAAAGCATACAGCAGCATGAGGGAATTGTTGATTCCGAAGATGGCGTCCGACACCCTGCGGTTGTCCAGATAGAGGCGGCCGGAGCTGAAGTCTTCGGACGCCACGAGGTGGGAGCGGCAAGGGATGTCTTTGTCGGGCGACATGTCGAATACCCAGAGGCCGTTGCCCTTGTGGAGGCGGACTACTGTCTCTCCGGGCTCGGTTTCAGGGTCGTAGACGGTTTCCAGGTCTGCAGGACGGTCCAGGCTGTCCGTGCAGAGTTCTATGCCGAAAAGCGGCGAGGATCCATCCTCGGTAACGAACGGGTCGTATTGGGTCAGCCGCGGCCAAAGCGAGCAGCTGTCTGTCATTGCAAGGGAGAACACGTGCCCCGCTACCTTGTAATATCTGGTCATCAGTGAGCGGTTTATTTGTCTTGCAAAGATAACAAGAATTCCTTACATTTGCCTTTTGACAAAATAAAAGAGATTATGGAAAACACCAACGAACATATAGGTCTCGATTATAATACCGCCAGAGAACCGCTTGCCATGCCGGAATACGGCCGCAACATCCTCAAGATGGTGGAGCAGATGAAAGAAATCCCGGACAAGGCAAAACGCACCGAGCAGGCCCGCGCCATAGTCAAGGTAATGGAACTCCTCAACCCCCAGGTGCGCCAGCTGGACAACTTCGACCACAAGCTCTGGGACCATCTCTACATGATTGCAGGCTTCGACCTGGACGTAGACTCCCCCTATCCTTCACCCGTGGCGGAGGAATTCAACACCCGTCCCGTCCCCATCCCCATGAAGGGAGAGAAGATTAAGGCCACCCACTACGGCCGCAACATAGAGAAGATAATCGACCTCCTCAGCCAGGAGCCCGACGGCGAGGTTAAGACGGAGATGATCCGCTCCCTTGCCGTTTATATGCGCCAGCAATACCTAATCTGGAACAAGGACAGCGTGTCCGACGAGACCATCTTCAAAGACATAGAAAAGCTCTCCGAGGGCCGTCTGACGGTTCCCGAGGGCGTGCGTCTGCACCAGATCAATTACGACAACAACTTTGCCCGTCCGGGCCTGAGCATCAACGTAGGCGGGCAGGGCAAGAACCGCAACTACCGCAAAAACAAGGGCAAGAGAAAATAATGAAAACACCCTCCTTCATAAAGAACTGGGACGAAAACCAGAAGGCCTCCGCAATCCGCATCCTCGGCTTGTGCGTGGCCGCACTGGCGCTTTTCGTCCTCATCGCCACGGTCTCGTATCTCGCTCACTGGAAGCAGGATATGAGTTTTGTTCCCGGCGAGCGCGTGGCCAATGCCGCCGGCACCCTGGGGTACCGTACCGGCAAGTTCCTGGTGGGCGATTTCCTCGGCCTCGGCAGCCTCGCGCTGCTCGTCATCCTTGTTGTCATGGCGGTGAGGCTCCTGACCGGCAAGTGGCTTATGTCTCTGGGCCGCACCCTGCTGCTAACCCTTAGCGGCGCCTTCGTGGCCTCGCTCCTGCTGGCCTTCGTCGGCAGCATAGCCGGCCTCGGCACGGCTTTCGGCGGCGGTCTCGGCGGCGCCTGCGGCTCTGCAATAATCGAGTGGGCCTTCCGCATAATGGGCCCCATAGTCACAGGCATAGCGGTGGTGCTGCTGGTGATACTCTGGCTCTTCATCTGCTCGCCAAGCTTCAATTCCTGGCTCGCAGGCCTTTGGAAGCCTCGGGACAAAGAGCCCAAGGCTCCTGTCTATCAGCCCGCAGACGCTCCGGAAGAACAGAAACCGGAGCCGCCCAAGCGCCCCGTCGTCACAAAGCCCGTCAGCGTAGTAAGTACGCCTCCTGCAGCTGCCAAACAAGATCCTCCTGCAAAGGAGAATCCGGACGACGGAGCCGATGACCCTATGGACGTAGAGCGCGGCGAGGCCCCCAGCACGGATGTGAAGAAAGAGCTCAAACCCATCAACAACAGGCTTGACCCTCCGGACGGTCTTCCCAAATACCAGTTTCCCAAGCTGGAGCTGCTGGAGAATCACGACACCGGCCACCACGAGGTCTCCACGGAGGAGCTTGTGCGCAACCGCAACCGCATCCGCGCGGCGCTTGCCAATTACAAGATACAGGTCAACGACGTGCGTGCCATCGTAGGCCCCACCGTCACCCTGTACAAGGTCTATCCCGCCCCCGGCGTAAAGATAGCGGACATCAAGCGCCTGCAGGAAGACATAGCCATGTCGCTCAAAGCCAAGGGCGTACGTGTTGTAACCCTGGACGACTCGGTGGGCATAGAGGTTGCCAACGACTATGCCTCCATAGTGCCCCTCAAGGGCCTCCTGAACGACGACGCCTTCCGCCAGAGCAAAGCGGAACTGCCGGTGGCGATCGGCACCACCATTACCCAGGACGTCAAGGTCTTCGACCTCGCAGACGCTCCCCATCTCCTCATAGCAGGTGCCACCAAGCAGGGTAAGTCCGTGGGCCTCAATGTGATAGTAAGCTCGCTGCTGTACAGCAAACATCCGTCCGAGCTCAAGTTCGTCTTCATCGACCCCAAGATGGTTGAGTTTTCTGCTTACGCCCAGCTGCTGCACCATTACCTTGCTGTGCTGCCAGATGCCGTAAGCGAGGAGGACGAGCAGTCCGCCGCAATAGTAAAGAAGCCCAAAGACGCAGAAAAGATACTCCGCTCCATCTGCATAGAGATGGACGAGCGCTACGAACTCCTCAGCAAGGCGGGAGTCAACAAGATTACCGCCTACAACGGCAAGTACTGCCAGCACCATCTCCGCAGCGACCAGGGGCACCGTTTCCTTCCGTACATAGTGGTTGTGGTGGATGAGTACGCAGACCTTACGATGACCAGCGGCGGCGGACCCGAGGCAAAGGCAGCCGGCCGCAGCATCACCGGCTCCATCATCCGCCTTGCCCAGAAGGGCCGTGCGGCGGGCATACACGTCATCCTTGCAACCCAGCGCCCGTCGGTGGACGTGATTTCCGGCCTCATCAAGAGCAACTTCCCTATGCGAATCGCCTTTAGGGTGGCCTCCAGGATAGACTCCATGACCATCCTGGACGCTCCGGGAGCAGAAAAGCTCATCGGACGCGGCGACATGCTGTTCAGCGCCGGCATAGACTCCGAGCGCATCCAGTGCGGCTACGTCAGCAGCGAGGAGATAGACCGTATCAACGGGTTCATCAGCGAGCAGCAGGGCTACGCAAAGAGCTACAATACGCCGTATTACCTGCCTGCCGTAGAAGAAGCGGGCAGCGACGGCGGCTCCGGTGGCGGCGGAGGAGACGTCTCAGACCTGGACGAGCGCTTCCGCGAGGCTGCAGAACTGGTGGTCACCACACAAAAAGCATCGACTTCGTTCCTTCAGACCCGTCTCGGTATGGGATTTGCCAAGGCTGCAAGGGTAATGGGGCAACTGGAGACTGCCGGAGTCGTAGGACCTCAAGACGGAGCCAAGCCCCGCCAGGTCCTCATACCCGACATCCCGGCCCTCCAAAACCTTTTGGACACCCTAGGACAATGATGAAACGTTTATTCGCACTTATCCTCATCGCCGCATCGCTTCCCCTTGCGGCGCAAAACGGTCCCGAGGCCTTCAAGGCCCTGGTAGACAGCAACCGCGTGAGTTTCAAATACTCCCTTTCCGCCAAAGACAAGGCTCAGATCCGCACAGACGGCTCCGTGCTCATAGACGGCAACTGCTATCATATCGCCACAAACGGCGCAGACATCTGGTGCGACGGCACCACGCGCTGGACGGTAGATTCCGAGGCCAAGGAAGTCTACATAGAGTCTTCGGACGGCACCGCCGAGTTCTTTGTCAACCCCCAGGAGCACCTGGACCGCATCAGCAACCTCAAAGTTGGCGAGAAGAGCATCAGCGGCATCTACAAAGAGCCCTCGCAGGGCGCGGAGGTGGTGTTCAAGTTTACTTCCATAGTAAAATCGCCCCTCAGCGGCAGCACCGCCGGCTTTGGCTTCAGCACGGCCGGTCTTGGCAAGGAGTGGGTAATAACAGACCTCAGATGAAAATCTGCGTCGGACTCTCCGGAGGCGTAGACTCCAGCGTTGCGGCCCTGTTGCTCAAGCGGCAGGGCTACGATGTCTTTGCCATGTTCATGCAGAACTGGCACGACACCGAGGGCACGCTGCACGGAGACTGCGAATGGGAGGAAGACAAGTTCGTAGCGGAACTGGTGGCGCGCAAGATAGGCATCCCGTTCTACTTCGTAGACCTTTCCGGCGAGTACCGCCAGCGGGTGGTGGACTACATGTTCGACGAGTACGCCCACGGCCGCACCCCTAACCCCGACGTCCTCTGCAACAGCGAGATAAAGTTCGACGCGTTCCTTCAGAAAGCCCGTGCGCTGGGGGCGGATATGGTTGCCACCGGGCACTATTGCCGTAAAGAGCAGGCGCCCGACGGCAGTTGGAAGCTCCTGGAGGGCATAGACCCCGGCAAAGACCAGAGCTATTTCCTTTGCCGCCTCACGCAGGAGCAGCTTGCCTGTGCAATGTTCCCTATAGGAGGGATGCTCAAGAGCGAGGTGCGGGCGCTGGCCGCAGAGGCAGACCTGCCGTCGGCGGACAAGAAAGACTCCCAGGGCATCTGCTTTGTGGGAAAGGTAGACCTGCCTGTGTTCCTTCAGCAGAAGCTCGCGTCCGTAGAGGGCGAGGTGGTGGAGGTCTTCGACCAATGGTATGCAGATTCTGCCAAATATGCCGCCGACGCTGCGCTTCTTGCATCCAAGGAGCCCTCGGCATTGAGCGACGGGGAGCTTCTAGAGCTATCCAAGCCGCTGGATTACAGCAATATAGTCTTTGAGACGGAGACCTATCGTTCCGGCAAGCACCACGTGCGCAAGACGCGCAACAAGCCCAATCCATGGGGCGTTGTGGCGGGCCGGCACGAGGGTGCGCAGTTCTACACCATAGGCCAGCGCAAGGGGCTCGCCATCGGCGGGCACGCGCGGCCTCTGTTCGTGCTGGCTACGGATGTCGGGGCCAACCGAGTTTACGTAGGTGAGGGAGAGGATCACAAGGGCCTTTTCCGCCGCGTGCTGCGGGTGGCCGCGGACGAGCTTCACTGGATGCGGGACGAGCTGGCGATGGAGATTGGCGCAGAGCGCCGTTGCCGGGTGAGGATACGCTACCGGCAGGAGCTGCAGGATGCGTTGCTGCTGATGAGGGAGGGCGGCCTGTTCGTGGTGTTCGACAAGCCCCAGCGCAGCATCACCCCCGGCCAGTTTGCGGCCTTCTACGCCATGCCGGATCCGTCCGACAAGTGGGACGCCCCAGAGTTGCTTGGCAGCGGAGTAATTTGAACAAACAGCCAGGAATATGAT
The DNA here is from genome assembly GCA_017616595.1 of Bacteroidales bacterium. Taxonomy (GTDB): domain Bacteria; phylum Bacteroidota; class Bacteroidia; order Bacteroidales; family UBA932; genus Cryptobacteroides. The sequence goes on along the minus strand of JAFZXV010000115.1, from coordinate 2,405 downwards.
TCATGAAAGTGAAAAAAGCTGCTTACCCCATTCTTCCACCTTCGGACCCTGCGGGTCCTCGTCCCTCCCGCTTCGCTTCGCTTGCGGGCCCCTCCCGTTCATAGGCCACGGGCGGCCACGTTACAGAATGGGGCAAGCAGCTTTTTCGATTCAAAACAACCTTGTCCGATGAATGAAAATAAACGCATTGTGTGTTGTGTTTTGATGTTGGTGCTGTGCGTTGGCGCCTCTGCGCAGGGGATTTACCAGCAACAGCAGGGGCAGGAGGGGATGCATCCGGGTGCGCCGCAGGTGCCGGTGCAGGCGGAGTTTGCGGGGAGCGTCATCTATTTTGACACTACGGAGAAGTATGAGCGGATGGACAGGGAACTGATGTCGTTTACGTATATGCATACGACATCGACCTTGATGCTGAAGCGCTCGGGGCGGTATTTCCCGCAGGTGGAGCCTATGCTTAAGAAGTATGGGATTCCTGATGATTTCAAGTATCTGATGGTGATTGAGAGCAATCTTGATCCCAAGGCGTTGTCTACGGCAGGAGCGGCTGGCCTCTGGCAGTTTACAAAGGCTACGGCCAAAGAGTACGGAATGGTGGTGGATGCCGAGGTGGACGAGCGCTACAACATAGAAAAGGAAACCGAGGCGGCGTGCAAGTACCTGAAGCACGCATTCGAGCTCTTTGGCGACTGGGCTACCGTTGCAGCCAGCTACAACTGCGGCATAGGCGGAATGGTGCGCCGCGTGGCGGAGCAGCGGCAGAACAGTTTCTTCGACCTCTGGCTGCCGGAAGAGACATCACGCTATGTCTATCGCATAGTAGCCGCCAAGATGATGTTCGAAAATCCTGCCGCCTTTGGCTTCGAAGTTACGGAGCGCTACCCATATGTGCCTCCGCGCCAGACGGTTACTGTCTCCGGCAGCCTCACCAACCTGGTAGAATTCGCCAAAGACTATGGCATCACCTACGCCGACCTCAAGCGCGCCAACCTCTGGCTGCGCGACAACAAGCTCGTCAACAAAGAAAAGCGGACTTACGTAATCGCGATTCCTTAAAATCCTTCCGACCTCCAGATGTCGTCGGAAGTGATGAGGCAGGCCTCGATGCCGGGGTGGGCCTCAACCCAGCTGCGGGCCTGCTCAAAGCCTATCACCATAAAGAATGTAGCCAGGGCGTCGGCCTCCGTTGCGGTGGGCGCTATTACTGTGGCGCTCAGCAGGTTATGCTCTACGGGACATCCGGTGCGGGGGTCGATTGTGTGGGCGTATTTGTGGCCGTCGCGTATGTAGAATTTGCGATAGTTGCCGGAGGTGACCACGCCATGGGCGCCGCCGTCGGAAACCCAGGTGCCGGACAGGGAAGAGCCGGGGGTGACATTGTCGTCCGAGGGCGTATCAATGCCGATGGTCCAGGGTTTGCCGCCGGGGTTGAGCCCCTCGAGGTAGATTTCGCCTATGTCCACCAGCATGTCGTGAACCCCGATGGAGTGGAGGTAAGCCGCCACCTTGTCGCAGGTGTAGCCCTGGGCTATGGCGTTGAAATTCAGCACTTCGCGTGCTTTGCAGCGCTCCATCGCGGCGGCGACTTCCTCGTCCGACGGCATCTCTCCGCTCTTGAAGCCGAAGCCCCAGACGTCAAAGAGGGGAGCGGCCGCAATGTCGAACGCCCCGCCGCTCAGGATGCGGTACTCCTCGGAGATCTGTTCCAGTTCGATGAACATCGCGTTGCGGGGTACGTCCTCCCCGGCGTTGCGCCTGCTGAGGATGGATTTCTTGTTGTATCCGGAGAAGGTTACGTCTATGGAATCCAGTATTGCGTCTATGGCTGCGGCAATCTCTTCCCGGCCGGGCTGAACGCCTGCGGCATTATATTTGACGCTGTATGTACCGCCCTGGGCATATCCGCCTACACTCTCGTATCCACGGGAGCAGCCGTATGCCAGAACCAGTACGAATATCGCCGTAAAAAGCCTTGATTTCATGTTTTTGGGCCAAAGTATTTGTACAAAGGTAGAGGATTTTCGCGTAAAATTATGCATATTTGCAACTTGTAACCTTAAAAAGATGGAATTCAGAAAGTTCATACCGGCATTCCTGCTCGTGCTTTCCCTCGCCTCCTGTAAGGAAGACGAGGTGGAGAAGGAGTATATGGACGGCCGGTTCAGAATCAGTCACAATATGCCCGCATACGTAACGCCGGGCAGCAAATATACCTTCTCGGCTTCTGGCATAGAGGCTCCGGACGGCACCGCGGTCGGATACTGCTACCAGGCTCCTATAACCAAGAAGATAGATACCGTATCGGTCTACACATACGTCGTGCCCGACACCCTGGGCACCTTCGGCGTTACCATAATGGCCTTCCCCATAGAGTCCGTAGACAAATACTACGTCTCTTCCACCACCGT
>JAFZXV010000114.1 GCA_017616595.1 Bacteroidales bacterium | reverse complement strand
CCGCGTCCAGACGCTGGTTGATGGACACCATCAGGCCAAGGCTCATGCAGGCGCCGATAACCTTGACCACCGGGGTGTTGTTCATGAGGGTGGCGAGGTCGTTGACGGTGAGGAACTCGGTTACCTTTAGCGTCTTCTGCTCGGCGGCGAGCTCCATCATCTCTTCCTGGGTGCGCTGGGCGGCTGCCTCGCGCTTCTCCTTGCGGTACTTGGCTCCGAAGTTGTTCTTCTTGCCCTCGTTCATGCGGGCGTATGTCTCCTTGACCTGCTTCTGGATTTCCTTCTGCATAGCCTCCTGCTCGGCCTCGGTCATGGCGGGTTTGAGACGGTCGCGGTCGCGCTTGCTGCGCTTGCCCTGGCCGGGAGCGTTCTGCTGCTGGGCGGGCTTCTCTTTCTTGGGATTGCGCTCGATGGAGGCGCCGGCCTTGGCCACATCCACCTTCTTGGCGCCCTTGCCGCTTATGCGCTCGCGCTTGACGGGCTTGCGGTCGAACTGGCTGAGGTCTACCTTGCCCACCACCTTGAAGGGCGATGTGGAAGGAGCCTCGGCAACAGCGGGTGCCGCAGGTGCTGCGGGAGCTTCGGGGGCCGCCGGAGCAGGCTCTTCCTCAACGGGAACGGGAGCCTCCGCAGGGGCGGGTTCCTCGGGCTGCACCGGTTTTTCGGGCTCAGCGGAAGCCGGCTCTTCGGGCACTTCAGGCTCTGCCGGGACCTCGGGCTCCTCGGGAACTGAGGGGACCTCGGGCACGACGGGCTCTTCCTGCACGGCAGGAGCCTCGGGTTCCTCGGGAACTGCGGGAGTCTCGGGCACGACGGGCTCTTCCGGCTTGGGAGCGGAAGCCTCTTGCTCTGCGGGCTTTGCGGGCTTGCGGTCCTTGAAGAAAGTGTTGGAGCGGATGGTGATTACCTCGGCTTCCTCTTCTTCTTCCTCCTGACGTGCAAGCTTGTTGCGGTTGGTCTTTTCCAGTATTTCCTTTACCTTGATATCTGCCAGGGCAGCCTGCTCGAGGGCCTCCTTGTCCTTGCCGAATTGCTTCTGCAGGTCGGGCAGATACTCATCCGAGACTTTTGCGTTCGGATTCTCGTCAACCTCGGCACCTTTGCGACGCAGGAAGTCCACCAGGTCGCTCAGGCCGATGTTGAACTGTTTCAGGAGCTTGCTTATTCTGATATCAGCCATTCTTTACACTCTCTTAGTCTTCAAATTCTGCTTTCAGGATGCGGAGAACCTCTTCTACGGTCTCGTCGTCGAGGTCGGCGCGGCGGGCGATGTCTTCGGGGGCGATGGCAAGGACGCTTCTTGCGGTATCGCAGCCGATTGCCTGCAGTTTGTCGAGCACCCAGCCGTCGATCTCGTTGGCGAATTCCTCGAGAAGGACGTCGTCCTCCTCTTCAGCCTCGTCTTTGGAGAGCTCCCTCCAGACCTCGATCTCGCGGCCGATGAGCTTGCCGGCGAGGAGCACGTTCACGCCACCCTTGCCGATGCCCTTCTTGACCTCCTCGGGACGCATGAAGACCTTGACCTTCTCTTCCGGAGTCTGGCCCATGTCTATGCTGGAGACCATACCGGGAGCCAGAGCGCGCTGGATCATGAGGGTAGGGTTGGAAGACCAGGGGATGACGTCGATGTTCTCGTTGCGGAGTTCACGCACGATGCCGAGGATCCTGCTGCCCTTGACGCCGATGCAGGCGCCGATGGGATCTACGCGGTCGTCATAGGACTCGACTGCCACCTTGGCGCGCTCGCCGGGGACGCGGACCACCTTCTTGACGGTGATGAGGCCGTCTGCGATTTCGGGAACTTCCTGTTCGAAGAGCCTCTCGAGGAAATCGTCGGTGGTACGGCTCAGGGTGATGTAGGGAGTGGTGTTGTTGCGCATCTCCACGCTCTTGATGATGGCGCGCACCGACTCGCTCTTCTTGAAGTGCTCGCCGGGAATCTGCTCGCTCTTGGGGATGTGGAGCTCGTTGCCGTCCTCGTCGAGGATGAGCACCTCCTTGCTCCAGGTCTGGTAGACCTCGCCCACGAAGAGCTCGCCGACTTTCTCCGAGTACTTCTTATATACGTTGGCCTTCTCTATGTCCATGATGCGGCCCTGAAGGTTCTGGCGGATGTTGAGGATGCCGCGACGGCCGAAGGAAGAGAGGGGGAAAGGCTTTGCGTAGGAATCGCCGATCTCGTAGTCGTCTTCTCCGCTGTCTTCGCGCACCTGCTCGAGGGTCATCTCCGCGTTGGGATTCTCCACCTCTTCTACGATCTCGAAGTTCTGATAGATCTCGCAGGTTCCCTTATCTACGTTTACGATGACGTCGAAGTTGTCCGAGCTGCCGAAGGTCTTGGCAATCTGGGTGAGGAACACGTCCTTGAGAACGCCCATCATCACGGGGCGGTCGATGTTCTTCTCCTCCTTGAAGTCCTTGAAGGCGTCAATGAGGGTGATAGGTCTTTCTTTTTCCATTATTCTTGAATACTTTTTAATAATTCATCGGCTTCTGCCGCATCCATTCCGAGAGATCCGACAGTGAGGGCGTAGTCTTCTATGTCGCGGTTGAATGCGGCAAGGACGGCCCTGTGAACAAACTCGCAGTCCTCCAGCCCCACAGGCTCGGACTCGCGGTCGATAGTTACTTCAAATACGTTGTCGTCGTCGTTCCAATCGATGGAGACCACGCTGCAGCCGCGCCCGGCAGCGGCCTGCTGTACTGTTTTTTCAAATAATTCTCTATCCATAACTGCAACAAAAAATAGAAGCCCTTCGGCCTCTATCTCAATCACGGACGCAAAGATAGAAACTTTTTGGAAAAATACCAAATTTAGCAATACGGAGCGGAGGCTGGAAGAGTTTTGCAAAACTGTGGCCGCCCGTGGCCACATGAACGGGAGGGGCCCGCTGGATGACGGGGCGGATGGCAAGCTTGCTTGTCATACGGCACGGTATTAAGTGGGAGGGACGGAGCGAAGCGGAGGTTTTGCAAAACTCTTCCAGCGAAGCGGAGCAACTGCTATTACCGTCCATTTTGCGCGCATAGAGAGAAACATTTTCGGCAATATTTGATTCTACAGTCCCAGTCGGATGAATGGGTAGGAACGTATTACTTTTTTGTAGTATCTTTGCACCGTGGACAATGCAAGATTCAACAAGTACTTCTCTGCGTTCATTCTGATCGGAATGGCGGCGGCGACGGTTATCGCCACGGCAATCAAGTTCGGCCCGTCAAGCGGCCCGGAGAGGATACTTCTTACGGTGTCGGCCCTGGGCTCTCTGTTGGGAGTGGCCGCTTCCGTCACTTCGGCCAGCGGGTATGCGATCACCTTCCTGTTCGGATTATTCAACGTGCTGATTTACGGCACCGTATGCACAATCAACTGGTACAATGGCAGTTCCGGGCTCGGTACGGCGCTGCTTCATTTCCTTTTCACCGCCCCGATGCAGGTAATCGGCTTTATCCAGTGGAAGAAGCGCGGCACCAACAAGGAGGGCGCGGTCAAGGCCCGCCGCCTCACCGCCGGCCAGCGCTGGCTCGCCACCGGAATCTTCCTGGCCGCATCGGTCGTCGCATACGTCATCATCGCCCAGTTCGACCGTTCTGCGGCAGATACCTTCATCAAGACAGCAGTGGTGCTGGACGTGCTGCCGCTGGTCTGCAACATCCTCGGCCAGGTGCTGATGAGCACGGCCTATATGGAACAGTGGATATTCTGGATTGGCGTCAACATCTTCTCCATAGCCATGTGGAGCAACACGCTCGCCCACGATTCGGGCTCGTCGTACGCCATCATCTATATAATCAAGTACAGCTTCTACCTCATCAACAGCTTCAACGGAATGCGTATCTGGCTGCAGCTCAGCCGCGAGGCAGCAGATAACCAAGGCTCTCGGGACCCTCGTTGAACAGCAGGTCCGCGACGGACAGCCCAGGGGTGAATCCGAACTTCTCTTTGAAAACCTGCCAGTAGGGCCGGCATCCGCGTACGGGCGGGCGCTTGGGGTCTATGACGTTGCGCAGATCTTCCGGGTACTCCGCCTGCCATTCGGTGGTAGGAACGATCTGAGGGGCTATGCCTATCTTGGCGCAGAAGAAGCCTATGATGTCCAGATTGAGGTCCCAGAGCAGCTGGCGGCGGCGGTCCATCAGGGCAAACAACTCGTCCCTGTAGTACTCGAAGAAGGGGGAACTGTAGTACGCCGTATCTATGGCGTACTGGGTCTGGCGCAGCCACGGCGTGCTCCAGTCCACCTCTATACGGCTGATGAGCTTCGGCGAACCGTGCACCACCGGCACCCGCAGGTCCATGGGGCCGTTGGCCGTAAGGATGCTGCATCGGTTGCGCCATGTCTGCTTGCGGTAGCTCTCGCAGGCCTCCAGCAGCACCCGGGGGCGTTCTGCCAGGAAGGAGAAATACTCCACCTGCGGAAAGTATGCGGTGGAGAGGATCACTCTACGTCCTTTTCCCTAGGGTCTCCGGCACGCACTATGCCGCGCTTGGACTCCCGGATGAAGCGGAGGATGTTGTCCCTTGCCTCGGACGGCAGGAATCCCTCTTCTATGCGGGCCAGCGAGTCGGAAATGTTATAGCCCTGATGATAGATGAGGTCGTAGATGTCCTTGATGGTGCGGATGGTGTCCGAGTCGAAGCCGCGGCGCCTCAGGCCCACCAGGTTGACGCCGGCGAACACCAGCGGAACGCGTCCGCAGATGGAATACGGGGGGATGTCTTTGTTTACCGCCGTGCCGCCGCCCACCATGGCATGGGTGCCTATCTTGGAGAACTGATGCACCTTGGTGCCGCCTCCTATTATGGCCCAGTCCTCGACGTCCGTCTCTCCAGCCAGGCCCACGTAACTCACCAATATACAGTGATTTCCGACGTTGCAGTCGTGCGCTACATGCACGTACGACATAATCAGGGTGTCGTCTCCTATGCGCGTTACGCCCTTGCCGCTGGCGGCTGTGCCGCGGTTTACGGTGGCGCATTCGCGGATGTTCACGCGGTCTCCGATCTCCACCCAGGTTACCTCGCCGTCGAACTTGAGGTCCTGCGGCACTGCGCCTACTACGGCGCCCGGGAAGATGTTGCAGTCGCGCCCAACGCGCACGTAAGGGAATATGGTGGCGTGGGGGAGCACTTTGGTGCCCTCGCCTATCTGCACGTTGTCGTCTATGTATGCGTACGGGCCCACCTCTACTGTTTCTGCGAGCACGGCGCCGGGGTGTACGGTTGCAAGAGGATGAATCTTAGCCATTGTGGTTCAGGGATTTAAAGATTTGGGCGGCCGCCGCGGTGTTGATGGCGTGGCCGGGTTTGAACGCCGTTATGCGGGCCTTGAGAAAGCCTCCGCAGAGGCGGAGGTCGCCGATGAGGTCCAGCATCTTGTGGCGGGCGCACTCGTCCGGGAAGCGGAGCTCCAGGTTGCTGAGGTAGCCCTCGGGCGTGACGCTCATCCGGGGAGAGCCGAACATGCGGGCGAGTGTGTCCAGCCTACGCTGGCTGACGGGGCGCTCCACGGCGATAATTGCGTTGTTTACGTCTCCGCCGCGGGCAAGTCCCAGGGCGAGCTGGGGCCAGATTTCGTGAAGGAAGCAGAAGGTGCGGCACGGGGCGATCTGCGACGCATAGTCCACAGTCCTGTCTATGCGCACGGTCTGGACTCCGATCACGCGGGAGCCGTAATCCACCGTCAGTTCCAGCGACGGTTCGTCTGCGGGCGTAACGCGTATCCACGAGCCTGTTCCGGCGTTTTTTATGAAGATTTCGTGAGGGATTTCCAGCCAGCGGCGAGGGGCGTCCTGCTGCTCTATGCCTGCGGCAAGGATGCCATCCGTAAACGGAGCGGCGCTGCCGTCCAGAATGGGCACCTCGCGGGAGGCAAGTTCTATGCGGGCGTTGTCTATGCCGAGGCCCGACAGGGCGGAAAGCAGATGCTCCACGGTGCCGATGCGGGCGCGCCCCTTGCCCAGCGTGGTGCTGCGGCGGGTGTCCACTACAAAGTCCGACCTTGCAGGAACCTCTATGCCGAGGTCTGTGCGCACGAAAACGATACCCGTGTCCGGAGGCGCCGGGCAGACAGAAATTTGCGAAAACTTCCCTGAATGGAGACCTTTCCCCTCAAACCGGCAACTGTTACGGAGAGTCCGCTGGAACATACTACAAAAAGGCGTATTTAACTATAAGCCAAGCCATTACTCCAGATACGGCAAGCTTGAGGCCGATGCCGAGGATAAAGCCCAGGAAAGCACCGGCGCCGGCTTTGAAAGCCGCCCAGACGCCTTTGTCCGTTACCAGCAGCTCTCCAAGGAAAGCGCCGATAAGGGAACCCGTGATGATACCCACCGGCGGCAGGAGCATTCCGGCAAAAAGGCCCAGGAGCGCGCCTGTAGCAGCCGCTTTGTGGCCGCCTGTAAGGGATGTGATCTTGGCAGGGAGAAGATAATCGAGGATTGATACTATAACAGTGACTGCCAGCCAGATAAGGAGCACGGCGGTGGTCATCTGGTCTGCGCGTTCTCCTACGCGGCCGGCAAAATAGACCAGGAGCATCCCGATCCAACTCAGGGGCGGCCCGGGCAGCCCGGGAACTATGCTGCCAACAATTCCGAGCAACGCCAGAAGGACTGCAAACACTATCAAAACAGTCATAGTGTGCGAAATTACAAAAATATTTGATAATTCAAAAATAATTCCTACCTTT
>JAFZXV010000113.1 GCA_017616595.1 Bacteroidales bacterium | reverse complement strand
GTCAAAATCAAAATTATTTTCTTAATTTTGGACATCTGTAACAAAAGTACGCATTTCTATGAAACTTGCCAAATTCGTCCCAGCGGCTGTAATGGCCGTACTGCTGACAGCAGCCTGCAACAATTCCAATCAATCTCCAGCCACGGATAACGGTTCCGGAGTGCTCGTGGCAACAGAAGAGGGCACTGCCGTGCAGTCTTCGGAAGAGTCTCCCTACCTTCCGTACGACAGCACAGATCCCGGCTCTTCAGAAACGCCGGAAACCCCGGAAATCAAGCTCCTCAGCCACGGATCCATCCTCCCGTCCACCGGCAATATGGACCTGCTGTTCAGCTCGGTAGGGTATGCCGGAGCCCGCGTCAGAATACGCAAGATATTTACCAGCAATATATTACAGTTCCTCCAGTACGAGTCGTACGAGGCCCGCTGGAACCTCTCCAAAGTTGCCCGTGTGGTTGTGGACACCACGGTGGTCCTGGGCGGCACAGACGCTCCCCATATCCGCCACGAGCGCAACTATGCCTTCAGCCTGGATGAGGTCATCAAACCCGAGCCCGGTGCCATCTACCACGTAGAGATCCGCGGCACCGAGCCCCTTTTCGAGGAAGACTACTGGGACAGTGACTCCTACTTCGGCGACTACGAGACCTACGACGACCGCAACACCTACCTCCTCGCCTCCGACGTCTCCCTCATAGCCAAGCAGGGAGACAACCGCTGGGAGATCTTCGCTACGGACATCCTCTCCGGCGCTCCTCTCAAGGGCGTGCGCGTCAAGTTGTACGACAACGTCCTCCAGGAGCTCGGCAAAGCAGTTACAGACAAGGACGGACGTGTGACCTTCCCCGCCAACGGCACGGCCAACTACGTTCTTGCAAGTTCAGACAAGGGCAGCGCGTACCTTGCCCTCAACAACGAAAAGTCTCTGTCTACCAGTGAGTTCGACGTCAGCGGTACCACCTCTTACGGCGGCCTCAAGGCATATATCTTCGGCGAGCGCGGCGTCTGGCGTCCCGGAGACACCCTGCACGTGAGCGTCATCACCATGGCAGAAGATGCAGACCTCCCCATCGGCCATCCCGTAACCGCAGAGCTCTGCAACCCCGACGGCCAGGTAACCAAGACCGTCACCGTAAAGAACGACGGCAGCCACATCTATTACTTCCCGATGTCCACTGCGGCAGATGCCCCCACCGGCCGCTGGACCGTCAACGTAAAGATAGGCTCGCGCTCCTTCTCCAAGCCCGTCAAGATAGAGACCGTCAAACCCAACAAGCTGGATATCAAGCTGGCCTTCGACCAGGATATTATAGTTCCCAAGACCAGCTGCGCCGGCGTGGCCACAGTCAAATGGCTCTATGGCGCCCCCGGCAGCAACCTCAAGATCAACGGCGATGTGGAAATCAGCCCCGCCGCCACCTCCTTCAAGGGGTACGAGGCCTACGACTTCAAAGACGACACCCGCTCCTTCAGCTCCCAGAGCTTCTATTACTCGGACAGCAGTACCGATAGCGACGGCGAGTGGCGCATCAACACCGGAATGAACCTCAATCTGGCAAGCATTCCGGGTATGCTCAACGCCGCATTCACCATCCGCGCTTTCGAGCCCTCCGGCGAGTTCTCCACCGGCTGGTCCAGCTGGAAGCTGTCTCCGTTCGACGCCTACATCGGCCTCAAGACAGAAAAGAACCAGACCTCCTGGGGCGAGGAATACCTCAAGGCTGGCGTCTCCCATCAGTTTGACGTAGTGGCCGTAGGGCCCGACGGCAAGCCCGTTTCCGTGTCAGACCTGCACGTAGAGGTTTATCACGTAGACTGGAGCTGGTGGTGGAACTCGTCGTCGCAGATTGCAAGCTATATGTCCGGCAAGAGCAAGGAGCTCCTGTACGACAGGCACATTTCCTGCATCGGCGGCACCGGCCACTTCAACTACGACTGGTCCAACGCCCCCGACGGCCTCTACTTCATCCGCGTAAGCGACGAGAAGGGCGGCCACGCCACCTCTATGCTCTGCGAGGTATATGAGAACTACTCCAACAGGGATGCGGACAACTCGGGTGCCGCCAAGCGTCTGGCCATCAGCATCAACAGAGACAAGTTCAAGGTAGGGGAGACCGCCCGCATAACGATCCCTTCGTCCAAGGGCAGCAGGGCGCTGCTTTCTCTGGAGAAGGCCGGCCGCCTCATCCGCACCGAGTGGATAGACTGCGCAGACGGCAACACGGAGATTTCAGTCCCCGTAACTGCGGATATGCTGCCCAACGTTTACGCCTTCGTAACCCTCGTGCAGCCCCATAAGACCACGCTCAACGACGCTCCCATCCGTATGTACGGCGTTCAGAACATCAACGTAGAAGACGCCGCGTCGCATCTTGAGCCCGTGCTGGACATTCCCGCCGAGGTCAAGCCGGAGACTACCGTCAAGTTCAAGGTAAAAGAGAAGAACGGCAAGGCGATGAGCTACGTCGTGGCTCTGGTGGACGAGGGCCTGCTCGGGCTTACGTCCTTCAAGACCCCCGACGCATGGAAGGCATTCTACGCCAAGGAGGCCCTTCGCGTGCGCACATGGGACCTTTACGACGATGTTATCGGCGCCTACGGCGGCCGTATCGAGCAGCTCTTCGCAATCGGCGGTGACGAAGAAGTGGCCACCGTCATGAAGCCTCAGAACGCCAACCGCTTCAAACCGGTTGTGGCTTACCTCGGCCCCTTCACCCTCAAGGCCGGCAAGACAGGCAGCCACAGCGTTGACGTGCCGCAGTACATCGGCTCGCTCCGCGCCATGGTAATCGCCACCGACGGCCGTGCCCAGGGCAGCCTGGAGAAGGATATCACCGTCAGCAAGCCCGTTATGGTGCAGGCAACCCTGCCGAGGGCTCTGAATATCGGAGAGACCGTCAAGGTGCCCGTCACCCTCATCACCCTCAAGAAGGGCGTCGGCAAGGTCAAGATCAAAGTGAGCACGGACGACCTTCTCAAGGTTGTCGGCCCCGACACCATAGAAGTCAACTCCACCGAGGACGGCCAGGAAGTGTACTACTTTGACGTCCAGGTGCTGGATAAGGTCGGCGTTGCCCATCTCAAGGCCGTGTCCGAGGCCGCCGGAGACAAGTCCACCAGCGATATCGAGATAGACGTCCACAATCCCAATCCCGAGGTCACCCGCACAAAGAGCATCCTGCTCGCGGCAGGGGAGACCAAGGAACTGCCGGTGGAGCTCTTCGGCACGCCGGGCTCCAACAGCGCCTCGCTGGAGCTGTCCACAATGCCGTCCATCGACCTTGGCAACCGTCTCAAATACTTGCTGGGCTATCCTTACGGCTGCGTGGAGCAGACGGTGTCTTCCGTCTTCCCTCAGCTGTATCTGGATAAGGTGATGACCTGCGACGAGGGCATACGCAAGCGCAGCACGCTCAACATCGAGGCCGCCCTGCGCCGTCTGCAGAGCTTCCGTCGTCCCAACGGTTCCCTGGCTTACTGGCCGGGTGGCAACTACTCGTCGCTCTTCGGTACCGCTTATGCTCTCCACTTCATGCAAGAGGCTGAGGCTCAGGGATATGCGGTTCCCGTAGACCTCAAGAAAGAAATGATCAACTGGCTCAATCGCATGGTGTCAGACAAGAGCGAAGACGAGACCTCCAAGGCTTACGGCCTCTACGCCCTTGCGGCCGCCGGCAAGCCTAACCGCAGCGCAATGAACCTCATGCGGGAGAAGGCCAAGAAACTGCCGAACAGCGCCGCCTGGCTGCTTGCCGCCGCCTATGCAGTGGATGGCAAGAAGAACGTGAGCAAGGAGCTCTCCTCCGCCCTCACCTACGACGAGACCCAGTATCAGGCCTACGGCAGCACAGACCGCAACCGCGCCGTCGCCCTTAAGACCATGCTCCTCTGCGGCAACAAAGAAGAGGCTTTCCGCGTTGCAGAAGAGATTGCAAAGAACCTCAATAACCGCGACCACTGGATGAGCACCCAGTCCACCGCATGGAGCCTCTATGCGGTATGCGACTACGCCCGTGTCAACGCAGGCGGCGTGCAGGCCAGTTATGAGTATGGCGGCAAGAGCGCCAAGGCGTCGTCCGACAAGTGTGTGGTGAGCCGCGACCTGCCGGTCTCCGACGGCAAGAACTCCGGCGTAAAGATTACCAACAGCTCTGCCGGCAACCTCTACGCTGTAGCCTCTGTGACAGGCATCCCTGCAGCATCCGAGGAGAAGGCGATGTCCAACAAGATCAAGATGACCATAGTCTATACAGACGAGAACAACAACCCCATCAAGGTTGATACCCTGTCCCGCGGACGCATGGTGGTTGCACACGTCAACATCACCAATACCGGCAAGACGGCCCTCAGGGACCTCGCCCTCAACCAGAAGTTCCCTTCCGGCTGGGAGATCCGCAACGACCGCCTGTACTCCGCTTCCGTGAGCTATCCTGCCGGCATCACCTATCAGGACTTCAGGGACGACAGGGTTTACAGCTTCTTCAACCTGGGAGCCTCCGGCAGCGTCAACGTAGAAATCAAGCTTATTGCCACCTACCCCGGCAAGTTCTACCTGCCCGCGGTCACCTGCGGCGCCATGTACGACGACACCGTCCAGGCGCTCGTTCCCGGCCGCTGGATAGAAGTCAAATGATAGATGAAGGATATACCTTTCCGGAAACCCTCCGCTTCGCTCCGCCCCTTCAGCCTGCGGCTGCAGGACTATTATCCCCCTGCACCCCCAAGGGACTGGTGGGCGTTCCCCCCAGACCCCCTGCCTTATTATAAGCGGGCTATGGTCACGGGTGATCAAAGGTTTCCGGAAAGGTATATCCTTCATCCAGAGTAGTTAAGTTCAGATGTGGTCTATAATGGCGGTGATGTCTGCAGTCCTTCTGGGACTGTATGACGTTGCCAAAAAGAAAGCCTTGCAGAAGAACGGCGTCCTTGCCGTTCTTCTGGTGGCTACGGCGCTTTCTACGCTGTTTCTTGCTCCGTTTTTCCGCCTGGGGCCGGCCGGCGACTATCTTAAGCTGGGCTTGAAGGCGGTTCTGGTGACTGTTTCCTGGATCAGCGGAATGATTGGCCTTAAGTTACTGCCAATCACTACTGTAAGCACCATCAAGGGCTCGCGGCCCGTGTTCGTGGTGCTGCTGTCGATCATCATTTACGGAGAGCATCTCAACTGGATGCAGTGGAGCGGCATCGCCCTGGCGCTTCTTGCACTGTACCTGCTCGGCCGTACCAGCCGCGCAGACGGCACCGTGCAGGCGCGCCGCACCGGCTTCATCTGGATGGGGGTCTCGGTGGTCACCGGCGTCGCCAGCGCCCTCTACGACAAGCACATCATCACCGGAATGGAACCCCTTTTCGTCCAGTGCTGGACGAATCTGTTCATAACGGCTATTCTGGCGGTATGCGTACTTGTTCAGCGGTTGTCTGCCGGAGCCTCTGCCTCCAGAAACTTCCGCTTCGCTCCATCCCCCCCGCAAGCGGGTTCCCCCCGTCTCAGTGAGATGAATTGTCCTCCTGTAGTCCCCCAGGGGACATCTGCCCTTCGGGGTGGCCACGGGCGGCCACAGTTTCTGGAAACAGAGGCTCCTCTCGCCAACCGCCCTGCAGAAGAGAATATCCAGTCCGATGTTTCTGAGAATAATACTCCCGGAAGCTCAAGAAACCATTTCCAATGGGATTGGATGCTTGTTGTGGTGGCGGTGCTGATAACCGGGGCGGATGCGCTGTATTTCTTCTCTCTGAAGGAGCCCGGGGCGCTGCTTAGCGTGATTTCCGTTATCCGCAGGGCTTCCGTACTGGTAACATTCGTCTTTGGAGCAATTCTCTTCAAAGAGGGCAACCTCCGCGCCAAGGGCCTGAATATGCTCCTCATGGCCGCCGGCGTGGTGTTGTTGCTTCTAGGCAGTTGATAGTATTGATATGAAGAAACTCTTTTTGATTGTAGTGGCCGCAGCATTTGCTGTGATGTCGTGTAATCGTGTCGGTCCGGAGTATCCTGGGGACAATCAGCCGGTCGTATCCTTTAATGAGACTGGTTTGTACTTGGGGATAGTTGCTTTTAACCAGCAGATTTATACCTGTCCTATCCGCAGGCTGGATTATGGTACTATCAATATTTTCGATACATTCATAGACACCCTTTCGGCCACAAACGGCACTCTGCTGTATCATTCAGTTGACAAGGCGCTTGAAATGATACAATGTGCTAAGTATCCATCCAACCTGTTCAGCGCTTCTGTTGTGACGTTTACTGATGGACTCGATCAAGGTTCGTCGATGATTATTGAGGATTATCCCGGAGACTTCTGGTATCTGGAAGATCTCCATAAGCGTCTGTCCAATACAGACATAGCCGGAGTCGGTCTTTCAGCTTATTCCATAGGTCTTATGGGGGAAGATGTTACCAATGCTTCCTTGTTCAGCAATAATCTTAAGAAGCTGGCTGTTCCCTCTGCGAATGCTTATGAGGTTTCGTCTATGGAAGCTGTCGACCATCAGTTTCAGGTAATGGCCCAGCAGATGTCTCAGAAGATTTATAATTACAATCTGAGTATCACCATTCCCGGCCCAGCCAATGGAACCAAGGTCCGTTTCACGCTGGATGATGTGGACTCTGCAACCGACTCGCAGATATACATAGAGGGCAAGTTCAATCTGTCTTCCCGTTCGCTTACCGGTGTAACATATCATGGTGTTTCTTCCAGTTCGGGCAGCACTGTTGCCGGTGTCCAGGATGGGATTTTCGTTCGTTTTGAATTCGATGGGATCACTCCTGAGGCGGCCGCTGGCATCCGAGTGCGCAATCTGCAGCAGTGGAATTACGTCTCGTCTTCCGGGAAATGGCAGAAGAATTCCGAGTTGAATGCAGAGAATGATGCCCGTCTCTCGCGTCAGAAGAAGTCTGCGGTAGTATTGCTTAATCTGGATTGTTCCACGTCTCTTGCCGACGAATTCTCTACGCTGAAGTACCATGCCCAGTCTTTTGTGGAGAAACTGTGCGAAGCGGCATTTGACGAGACCGAGGTTACTTCCATTACCATAGACAAGACTGAGATGATCCTGTACGAAGGCATGGAGGGTGTTCTGGCGGCAAGAGTGTGGCCGGAGACAGCGGAGGATAAGACCATACTCTGGTCTTCCGAGGATGAATCGGTGGCCACTGTTTCCAGTAATGGTCGAGTGAAAGCTGTCGCCCCCGGTAAGACACGAATCATAGCCACATCACGCGACCGTGGGCTGACGGCATCCTGCGAGGTGACGGTCGAGTCCCTTATGGTGGATCTTGGTCTGAGCGTCAAATGGGCAAAATTCAATCTTGGAGCGTCTTCCCCGGATGATTATGGTGATTATTTTGCCTGGGGCGAGACAGAGCCTCATTATGAACCGGGATATGCTCATTCTGATTATCCTGTTTGGAAGGAGGGGATGGAAGATGGTTATGCCTTTACCACCTACAAATGGTATGATTACAATAATGAGGTTTTTTTAAGGTATAATCACGACAGTTCATACGGACCGATAGACAATAAAGCATCTTTTTGGGATTACAATTATCAAGATGATGCTGCCCGCGCCAATTGGGGCGGAACATGGCGTATGCCGACGAAAGGGCAGTGGAGTGAGTTGATGGACGAGAATAATTGCACATGGACATGGACCACATTGAATGGCGTGTGTGGTTATCAGGTAACCAGCGTTAAACCTGGTTTTAAAGGTAATTCAATTTTCCTCCCCGCTGCCGGCTATCGTGCCAATGAAGCTGTTCAGAATGACGGCGTTGAGGGGCATTATTGGTCAGGGGAGTTATATTTGAAGGAGCCATATCGCGCTTATTTCAGCAAGTTTTTTGAGGATGATTATTCTTCTAATTGGATTGTTTCACGCTCTACCGGACGTTCGGTCCGTCCGGTTGCCGGGCCGAAGGTAAAGGTCTCGTGCGTTAATTTGAGTATCGCTGAACTAAGTCTTCAGGAAGGTGATTCATATATCCTATACCCTTACATAGAGCCGAGTACTGCCGATGGAACAACGTGTATCTGGTCTTCTTCAAACGAATCAATAGCAACCGTAAATCAGCGAGGCGTGGTCGCAGCTAATGGACCAGGCAATACCGTCATTTCAGTAACGACCCTTGACGGAGGTTATATGGCTTATTGCAGGGTTTCGGTTGAGGCAAATCGTGGAGTAGACCTTGGGCTGAGCGTCAACTGGGCAAGTTGCAATCTTGGAGCGTCTTCTCCGGAGCAATGCGGTGATTATTATGCATGGGGAGAAGTCTCTCCCAAGAGTGGGTATTACTGGTCTAATTATCTTTGGTGTAATGGTGGCAGACAATCACTTACCAAGTACAATTTTTCCAGCTCATATGGTTGGGTAGACTATAAAGATGTGTTGGATTTGGATGATGATGCCGCTTGGGCTAACTTGGGCGAGCCGTGGAGGATGCCTACTTATTCAGAGATATCTGAGCTGATGAATAATTGCACCTATGAGTATACCAGTCTTGGCGGAGTTGCAGGAGGGCGTTTTACAAGCGCGGTGCCCGGTTATACTGATCAATCGATCTTTATTCCATTATGCGGACTGATGTATAATAGATTAGAATACAGCGATTACGGTCTGTATTGGTCCTCAAGCCTTAGTGGCAGTAGTCCAGATGAGGCAGTTATGTTCGTGGTAGATAGCGATGGTTATTATTGGACGCAAAACTTCGACCGCTTCCTCGGTATGCCTATTCGTCCTGTATATGATAAAAATGGCAGAAACGCTGCACCACCCAGCACACCCAGCAGTAATAAAGGCCATGAATCAGATATAGAGCCCATGGAGATTTGCCCCGGGCGTTGAGTTTTATACTTGATGATGGCGCAAAGTCAAATGGTTGATTTTTAGTGATTTAATGGTTTCAGGGACCTTGTTATTCCGGGTCCCTGGATAGCGTATATACTTGATAATCAATCTTTTAATTTTGCCAACATCGTGCTGTTGCTGATGGGTAGCTGAGTGTCAGAACTTAAAGTTATTCCTTTAGATAAGGCCCGGTGACAGATGCCGGGTCTTTTGTGGCGCAGGTCCGTTTTTTAGGTCGGTACCTGCGCCACTGTATTGCGTACAATGCCTTTTTGCGGCGCCGGTCCCTGCACCTTTTTCGGACCTGCGCCATAAAAAAGGAGAGCCTAAGCTCTCCCCGGGCTGATATTGCTTGTAAAACGCTTTCCGGCGGTTGCAAACTATACCCTTTTACCCTTCTCTCTTATCACGACGACCTTGGCGGCTTCTGGATGTCCGTCAACGGTAATGTCAGATACAAGCCTTACTCCGTCCGCGCCGTGCGTACCACGCCTCTTTAGCCCCCTCTGGCCGTTATTTCTAAGTAACTATAAATCAACAATAACTGAATCTCCATAGCGCAAAACGACACCATGGAGATTCAGTTATTGTTGATTATCAGCATCTTGCGTTTTACGCTAAGTGATGCTGATAATCTTACAGAACCTCCTTCAGATAAGGCCCGGTGACAGATGCCGGGTCTTTTGCTATCTGTTCGGGGGTGCCCTGGGCGACGACGAGGCCGCCGCGGCGGCCGCCTTCGGGGCCGAGGTCGATTATCCAGTCGACGGACTTGAGGATGTCTGGGTTGTGCTCGATGATGATGACGGTATTGCCTTGGTCTACAAGCCTTTGCAGTACGCCGAGCAGGGTTTTGATGTCTTCGAAATGAAGGCCGGTGGTGGGCTCGTCGAGCATGTAGAGGGTGTTGCCGGTGGCTTTGCGGAAGAGCTCGGCGGCAAGCTTCATGCGCTGGCTTTCGCCGCCGGAGAGGCTGACGCTGGATTGCCCGAGGTGGATGTAGCCAAGGCCGACGTCCAGGAGAGCCTTGAGCTTGGGGGCTATCTTTGGATGAGCCTTGAAGAACTCGTAGGCCTCGGAAATCGGCATCTCGAGTACGTCGTTGATGTTCTTGCCCTTGTAGCGCACGGCGAGGGTGTCTTCTTTGTAGCGGTGGCCGCGGCAGGCCTCGCAGACCACGCTTACGGACGGCAGGAAGTTCATCTCTATGAGCTTGACGCCTGCGCCTTTGCACTCCTCGCAGCGGCCGCCGGCCACGTTGAAGGAGAAGCGCCCGGACTTGAATCCGCGCACCTTGGCGTCGGGTGTGTCTTCGAACAGCTTGCGGATGTCGTCGAACACCCCCGTAAAGGTGGCGGGATTGCTGCGCGGCGAGCGCCCGATGGGGCTCTGGTCGATCTCTATCACCTTGTCTATGAACTCGATACCCTCGATGCCCGCATACGGCAGAGGCTTTTGCTTAAGGTGATAGAATTTGCCCTTGAGGATTGGCATAAGCGTCTCGTTGACGAGCGAACTCTTGCCGCTGCCGGACACTCCGGCAATACCGATGAGGCACCCCAGCGGGAAGCTGACGTCGATGTTCTTGAGGTTGTTGCCCGCCGCGCCACGCAGCGTCAGCATCTTTCCATTCCCCGTCCTTCGCTCCTTCGGCACCTCGATCTTGCGATGCCCCAAGAGATACTCGGCGGTGACTGATAAGTGGCCGGCATCCACTGCGCAGGAATTGCCTCCGGAGGACTTCCGCTTCGCTCCATCCCCCCCACCGCAAGCGGCGGGTCCCCCCCGTTCATGTGGCCACGGGCGGCCACAGTCCCCGGAGACAATCCCTGCATCCGTTCCGCCGGGACCAATTATGCCGTTTCCTGTCCCCGGGCCATTATAACAGACGTACCCTCCGTTGGCACCTGCGCCGGGGCCGACGTCAACCAGCCAGTCGGCGTTGCGCATGGTTTCCTCGTCGTGCTCCACCACTATTACCGTGTTCCCCTCGTCGCGCAGCTTCTTGAGAGACGAGATCAGCTTGCGGTTGTCCCGCTGGTGCAGGCCGATGGAGGGCTCGTCCAGGATATAGATCACCCCCACAAGCTTGCTGCCGATTTGCGTCGCGAGCCTGATGCGCTGGCTCTCGCCGCCGGACAGGGAACCCGTGGCGCGGTCCAGAGACAGATACTCAAGTCCCACATCCACAAGGAATTGCAGACGGTCGCCAATTTCCCGCAGGACGTCGCGCCCTACGGCCTTCCCGCGGCCGGTCAGCTTGCCTTCCAGCGAGCGCACCCACTCCAGCAGCTGCGATATCTCATAAGACGAGACCTCGGTTATGGTCTTGCCGTCTATCCGGAAGCAGTCGGTCTCCGGGCGCAGGCGCGTGCCGTGACAGACGGGGCATTCGATGCGGTCTTCCACATCGTCCACCAGCCCCTCCCACAGGGCCATCTGCGTACTGCTGCCGTCTCCGATGCGGTACAGCTCCTCGGAACCGTAAATCAGCAGGGAGACTATCTCCGGCGCGATGTCTTCTATGGGCTCATACAAAGAGAACCCGTGCTTGCGCGCCATTGCACGCACGATTTCGAACTTATGGGTGTCCCGGACGCGCCCCAGCGGAGCAATGCCGCCGTCGGCAATGGATTTGCGGGGGTCCGGAATCAGCGTTTCCGGGCTGATGTCCACCACCGTACCAAGCCCCTTGCAGTGCGGACAGTATCCCTCGGGCGAGTTGAAGGAGAACGTATGCGGCTGCGGTTCCTGCAAAGAGACGCCGCTCTCCGGGTCTACCAGATGCTTGGAGAAGTGGCGCAGCACGCCGCTTGTCACATCCAGCACGGCCACGGAACCCTTGCCGACAGAAAGCGCGTTAGCCACCGAATTGCGTATGCGGGAAACGTCGGAAGACCCGCCCGGCTTGAGCTTATCTACCACAAGCTCAACGAAATGCGCCTTGTAGCGGTCTAACGCCTCCACCTCGTTCAGGGGCAGGATCTCTCCGTCTACGCGCACCTCGGCGTAGCCTTTCTTGCGCATCTGCTCGAAGAGCTCGCGGTAGTGGCCCTTGCGGCCGCGCACCAGGGGAGCCAGCAGTATGCACTTGACGCCGTCGAACTCTTTCAGGATAAGGTCTACTATCTGGGCGTCTGTATATCGCACCATTTCTTTGCCGCTCACGGGGGAGTACGCGGTGGATGCCTTGGCGTACAGCAGGCGCAGGAAGTCGTAGATTTCCGTTATGGTGCCAACGGTGGAGCGGGGGTTGGAACTGGTTGTCTTCTGCTCTATGGCGATGATGGGGCTGAGCCCCGTGATGCTCTCCACGTCCGGCTTCTCCAGCACCCCGAGGAAGTGCTTGGCGTACGGAGACAGCGTGTTGAGGTAGCGCCGCTGGCCCTCGGCATATATTGTGTCGAAGGCGAGTGAGCTCTTGCCGCTCCCGCTTATGCCGGTGATAACCACGTACTTGCCGCGGGGGATGTCTATGTCGATCCCCTTGAGGTTGTGCGCCCTCGCACCGCGTATCTCTATCTTGCCTTCTTCCATAACTAGCTGAAAATTTCCCGCAGCACGTGCAGTGAGCGTACGTTCAACTGGCTCTCTGTATGAAAGCCGATATAGTCCAGCAACAGGCTGGCAACGGCGTTCCGCTGGGCTCCCGTCATGGGTATGAGGAGCGACTCGGCGGCGTCTGCCTGTACGAGGTCGCGCACCACGGCGTAGTGCTCGCCGGCAAACGGGGCAAGGTCTTCCAGGGTGGGGGAGAAGCCCAGCGCCCC
This sequence comes from Bacteroidales bacterium, assembly GCA_017616595.1. GTDB lineage: Bacteria > Bacteroidota > Bacteroidia > Bacteroidales > UBA932 > Cryptobacteroides. Next base: position 8,687 of record JAFZXV010000113.1, on the reverse strand, counting down.
GGCAAACTCAAGCAGGAACCTCAGATGGTAATTGGAGAAGTCTGCCTGAAGCGCGTCCAGCGTAAGGATGCTCCCGCGGCACCATTCAAACAGGCCGTCCTCGAGCGCTCCGTCTTTTATGGTGCGATACAGTACCTCGCTCATAAACAGGCACATAGTGTTCTTGCGCACGTTGCCGCGTATGCCCGCCAGAGGCTCGCTCACAGAGAGCGAACGGGCCCTCCAGAGGTCCGATTTAGGGTTCTCGACAACCTCGCAGTCCAGCAGCGACAGAGGGAGGAACATGGCCATAGCCGCCCCTTTGCCCGTGCCGGTGATGAAGCTGCGCCGCCCCCAGCCGGGGCTCAGCGTATGCAGCACCAGCGACTTGTCTCCAACCTTGGTGGAGGCCAGGACTATGAGCGGCGTGTCGTAAACCATCGGTTACAAGGTTTGTCCTCCGATGAATTCCCTCATGATGGAGGTGGGAGGAACGGCAGCGATCTCCGACGGCTTGAGGGCCGTTACCTTAACGAGGAACGACAGCAGTTGCTGCGCCTTCTCGTAAGCGGGCGACGCCTCCGTAATGCCGTACAGAAGCGGCTCTGCGTAGTATTTCAGCAGCGGGACGTCGTAGAGGGTGGAAGAGTTGAAGACGACGTCGGCGTTCTCTTCGAAGGGGAAGATGTTGCGGGTTTCCCCCCTGCGCACGGAAGGCCAGCGGAGGATGTTCTCTTCCGGGCTGATGCCGCGGGTGCGGTTGTCCCTCACTATGCGGCGCAGGAGCCTCTTGTCCGTTGTGCTGTTATGCACCTTTTCTCCTCCGGGGAGGGCGGAAAGGGCCGAAATGTAGATGCGGAAGATGCGCCCCTGGTCTACCGCGTAGGTGAGCTCCGGGTTGAGGGCGTGGATGCCTTCCATAAAGAGGATGTCGTGCTCGTCCAGCCGCATCGCCCTTTCCGGCTCGAATATGGTGCGGCCGGTCTTGAAGTCGAAGCGGGGGATGATGACCTCCTTGCCGGCCAGCAGGTCGTTGATGGTGGAGTTGAGGAGCTCCAGGTTCATCGCGCCCAGTGCCTCGAAGTCGTATTCTCCGTTCTCGTCCAGAGGGGTCTCCTCCCGCGGGCGGAAGAAGTTGTCCAGTTCTATTACCTTGGGCGATATGCCCAGCACGCGGCACTGCTGGGCGATGCGCAGCGAGCTGCTCGTCTTGCCGCTGGAGCTGGGACCCGATATCATGACCACGCTGGAGTGCTGGCGGCGGAAGAAAATCTGGTCTGCCGCCTCTGCGTATTTGCGCTCCTGGCGCGCCTCGCAAAGGTTGATGAGGCTGATTGCCTGGCCCGAGGCCACTACTTCGTTTACTTTCTCAAGGGTGTCGATGCCCACGGCGGAGCACCAGTCCTTGTACTCCTCGCGGGCTGCTTCTATCTTTGTCATTCCGGTGTGTTTAGTTCGGGAATCTCTTCCCTTTCGTTGAAAGGCTCGAGGAAGGGGTTGGTCGCCATCTCCGTGCCTATTGTGCTGGGGGCGCCGTGCCCCGGATATATGTTGACGTCTCCGGGAAGGGACATCAGTTTTTCCATTATGGAGCGGATGAGGGAGTCGTAATCTCCGTCCTTGAGGTCCGTGCGGCCTATGGCGCCGGCAAACAGGGTGTCTCCGGTAAAGAGGGCGCCCTCGGATTCCTCGTAATAGCAGACGCCGCCGGGAGAATGCCCGGGGGTGGTGATTACGCGGAACCGGAAGCCCGCGGCCTCGATTATCTGGCCGTCAGCGACGTCGGTGGCGGTGAATCCCGTATCCGGTATGAACCATCCGAATTTTGCGGCCCTTTTGAAGAACTCTATTACGGGCCGGTCGCTTTCCGACATATAGACCGGGATGCCGAAGAGGCGCTGAAGCTCCGATGCGCCGCCGATATGGTCGAAATGGCCGTGGGTGATGAGCGCGGCCTCGGGCCTGAGGCCCTTTTCCTTTATGCAGCCGAGCACGGCCTGAGTCTCTTCAGGAGAGCCGAACCCGGGGTCTACGACGACGCACCGGCCGTCGGCCCCGGCGACTATCATCGTGTTCTCCTGGAACATATTTACGACGAATCTGAAGATATCCATTTCTTCTTGCTATTATTAGGCAAAAATACGAAAAGTTTGTGTATTTTTGTAAGACAAGAAGCAAACAAATGCATATAGGAATAGCTGGCAACATCGGATGCGGCAAAACGACGCTCACGCGCTTGCTCTCCGAGCACTACGGATGGACTCCCAAGTACGAGGCCGTAACCTACAACCCCTATCTGGAAGATTACTACAAAGACATTCCCCGCTGGTCCTACAACCTGGAAACCTACTTCCTGGCGCAGCGTTTCAAGGATGTGCTTGAGATAGCCTCTTCCAAAGACGTCATCATCCAGGACCGCACCCTGCTGGAGGGCGTGCACATCTTCGTGGCCAACAACTACGAGCAGGGCAACCTCTCCAAGCGGGATTACGAGACCTACATGGAACTCTTCCACCTGATGATGAAGATGGTGGCCCCGCCCGACCTGCTCATCTACCTCAAATCCTCCGTCCCCCACCTCGTATCCCAGATACAGAAACGCGGCAGGGACTACGAGCAGACCATCAGCCTGGACTACCTGGCCGGCCTCAACCGCCACTACGAAGAATGGATAGGCTCCTACAAAGGACGCCTCCTCGTCATAGACGCAGACTCCCTCGACTTCGAGCACCGGCCCGAGGATTTCTCCCTCATAACAGACAAAATAGACGCCGAACTGTTCGGCCTGTTCAAATAATTGTTATCTTTGTAAGTTGTAATATTACAGTATATGCACGTAGCTATAGCAGGAAACATCGGAAGCGGCAAAACGACTCTCACCAAGATGCTCGCCGCCCACTACGGTTGGACACCCAAGTTCGAGCCCGTCGACTTCAACCCCTATCTGGCAGACTACTACGAGGATATGGAGCGCTGGTCCTTCAACCTCCAGATCTACTTCCTCAACAAGCGCTTCAAAGACATCCTGGAAATCAACAAATCAGACAAAGTAATCATCCAGGACCGAACAATCTACGAAGACGCCCGCATCTTTGCCCGCAACCTGCACGATATGGGCCTGATGAGTACCCGCGACTTTGAGAACTATACAGACCTCTTCGACCTGATGATGTCCCTTGTCGGATATCCCGACCTGCTCATCTACCTGCGCTCTTCCATCCCCAACCTCATCGCCCAGATCCAGAAACGCGGCCGTGAGTACGAGAAGAGCATCCGTATAGACTACCTTACCGGCCTCAACGAGAAATATGAAGACTGGATCGCCGGCTACACCGGCAACCTCCTCATAGTAGACGCCGACAATATAAAATTCGGCAACAAGCCCGAGGATTTTGAGCTCATTACCAACATGATAGACGCCAAGCTCTTCGGCCTGTTCAGTGAAGAGAACAAATAATGTCAGCAGAAAGACCAACAATAATCGAATTCGTCGACAAGTACACTGCCAAGTACGGCAGTGCCACCTACCTGCGTGAGAAGGTCGACGGAGCCTGGACAGAAACTTCATTTACGGAAACCCGTCGCCGCAGCCGCATATGCGCCGCCGGTTTCATGGCGCTCGGCCTTGCCAAAGGAGATAAGGTGTCCCTCCTCTCCGAGGGCCGCAACGACTGGATATTCTGCGAGTTCGGCATACTCTTCGCCGGCGGCGTAGACGTACCCCTTTCCTTCAAACTCGAGTCCGACCACGACCTTACCTTCCGCATCAACCACTCCGATTCCCGCTTTGTTGTGGCATCCGAGGGGCAGATTGCAAAGATCCGCCGCGTGCGCAGCCAGCTGCCGGCGGTGGAGAAGGTAATAGTGTTCGACGATATCCCCCTTCAGGAGGGAGAAATGCCCTTCTCCGAGCTGCTTAAGATGGGCGAGGAATATATGGCATCCCACCCCGGCGCCCTCGAAGACCGCATGGCCTCCATAGGGCCGGACGATTACGCAAACATCTCCTACACCTCCGGCACCACCGCAGACCCCAAGGGCATCCTGCTTACGCACCGCAACTATACGGCCAACGTAGAGCAGGCAGACTCCGTCGTCAAGGTCGGCAAGGGAGACACCATGCTCATCATCACTCCGCTCGACCACTGCTTCGCCCACGTCTGCGGAATGTACGTGATGATGTACAACGGCGGCAGCGTGGCCACCGTGCCCGGCGGCAAGAACGCCATCACGATGCTCAAGAACATCCCCGTGGCCATCCGGGAGACAAAGCCCAACCTGATGCTCAGCGTTCCGGCCATATCCCGCAACTTCCGCAAGAACATAGAGGCGGGCGTAGCCAAGAAGGGCCCCGCTGTCAAGAAGCTGTACGAGTTTGCGCTGAACAACGCAATCAAATACAACCGAGAGTACTACAACATGGGCAAACCCTGCTGGAAGCTCTGGTGGCGCAAACCCGTCAAGGACCTGATGGACAGGCTGGTGTTCAAAGGCATCAGAGAGAGCTTCGGAGGCCGCCTTGGCTTCTTCGTGGGCGGCGGCGCACTGCTGGACATCGAGCTCCAGCGTTACTTCTGCGCCATCGGGATGCCCATTTTCCAGGGTTACGGCCTGTCTGAGGCCACGCCGGTAATCTGCTCCAATGCCAAGGGGCATGCCCGCTTCGGCTCCTCCGGCCGTACCGTCCAGCCCATGGACATCAAGATTTGCGACGAGAAGGGCGACGAGCTCCCTCTGGGAGTTACCGGAGAGATAGTCATCCGCGGGGAGAACGTGATGGCCGGCTACTGGAAGAACCCCGAGGCCACGGCCTCCACAATAGTAGACGGCTGGCTCCACACCGGAGACCGCGGCTACCTCTGCAAGGAAGATCCCCGCTACCTCTACGTAACCGGCCGCTTCAAGAGCCTCCTGATTTCTTCGGACGGAGAGAAGTATTCACCCGAGGGCTTTGAAGACAGCCTTGCAGACGGCTCCAAGTACATAGACGCATCTGTGCTGTACAACAACCAGAGCCCATGGACGGCAGTACTGGTGATTCCCGCCAAGGCTGCGTTGGCAGAGGCCGTGCAGGCCAAGGGGCTGGACCCGATGTCGGACGCCGGCCTCAAGGCGCAGCTGGACATCATCCAAGCCGAGGTCGACTCTTACCGCAAGGGCGGCCGCCACGAGGGCCTCTTCCCGGAAAAGTGGCTCCCCGCCGCCATCATAGTGGGGGACACCCCGTTCACGGAGCAGAACGGAATGCTCAACACCACTTCCAAGATGGTCCGCGGCAAGGTGGAGAAGTTCTACAAAGACCGCATAGACTTTGCCATGACGGCAGAGGGCAAGAACCTCTATAACCAGAATAATTTACAATCACTTAAATAACAGTACATTATGACCAAGACCGCTTCTAGCAAAAGCTACACACCCGCCATTGTGGTGTGCTTCGCCCTCTTCTTTATGATTGCGTTCGTCACCAACCTCGCAGGTTCGATGGGCGTAGTCGTAACAAATCAGTTCGGCGCCAGCAAGGCCCTCAGCCAGCTGGGTACCCTCGCTAACTTCATCGCATACGCATGTATGGGTATTCCCGCCGGCCTCATCCTCAAGAGAAAGGGCTACAAATTCACCTCTCTCCTTGCGGTTATCGTGGGCCTGGTGGGTATCGGCATCCAGTTCCTTTCCGGATATGCCGAGTCCTTTGCAGTTTACGTGACCGGCGCATTCGTGGCAGGTTTCTCGATGTGTATGCTCAACATCGTCGTCAACCCTATGCTCAACACCCTGGGTGGCGGCGGCAACAAGGGTAACCAGCTCATCCAGTGGGGCGGCTCCTGCAACTCCATCGGCGGTACCATCGCTCCCGTGTTCGTCGGCTGGCTCGTCGGCGGCAACATCGCAGACGCAACCGTTGCAAAGGCAGCTCCCGTTATGATTATCGCAATGGCAATCTTTGCAATCGCCTTCGTGGTCATCCTCCTCACCAACATCCCCGAGCCTCATATGGAGACCGCAGAAGAGAAGGCCGCACGCCTCGCCGGCAAAGCCGTCAAGGATCCGTACAGCCCTCTGTCTTTCCGTCACTTCGTGCTCGGCGCAATTGCAATCTTCTTCTATGTGGGTATCGAGGTCGGCGTTCCCAACACCGCCAACGTCCACTTCTCCAGCCTCGCAAACGTAGGTCCCGCCCTCACCGGCACCATGATCGGCGCATACTGGTTCTGCATGCTCATCGGCCGTCTCATCGGCGCCCCTATCGCAGGCAAGGTCAGCAGCAAGGCAATGCTTTTCTTCACCTCCGCACTTGCAATTGTGTTCCTGCTCTGCGCCATGTTCATTCCTGAGAGCGCCACTATCAAGATCGGAGAGAACGTAGTACCCCTCGAGCTCGGCTTCATCGTGCTTTGCGGCCTCTGCACCTCCATCATGTGGGGCTCCATCTTCAACCTTTCCGCAGAGGGCCTCGGCAAATACACTGCAGCGGCTTCCGGTATCTTCATGACCCTCGTCTGCGGCGGCGGTATCATCCCGTTCTTCCAGAACCTCCTGGCAGACAAGATCGGCTCCATGCAGAGCTACTGGCTCATCATCCTCTGCCTCGCATACCTCATCTTCTACGCAGTATGGGGCAGCAAGAACGTCAACAAAGATATCCCTACAGAGTAATTGAGATATGGAAAAGCCTTACGTACTTGGTATAGACATCGGCGGCCAGACCGCTAAATGCGGCATAGTCAACGCCCGTGGCGAGGTTCTCGCCCAGACCATCCTCGTGTCCAACAAGCACGACGACGCCCCCTCATTTGTAGAGGCGCTCGCCCAGACTCTCAAGAAACTCATACTCGACGCAGACCTCGAAGGCCAGATCCGTGGCATAGGTGTAGGCGCCCCTAACGGCAACTACTACACCGGAGAGATCAAGCAGGCTCCCAACCTTTCCTGGGCCCACGAGGGCAACGTGCCTTTTGCGGCAATGCTCTCCAAGGCCATGGACGATATGCCCGTAGCCCTCACCAACGACGCCAACGCCGCCGCGGTGGGAGAAATGACTTACGGTGCCGCCAAGGGCCTCAAGAACTTCATCATGATTACCCTCGGCACCGGCGTCGGCTCCGGTATAGTCATCGACGGCAAGGTGCTTTACGGACACGACGGCTTTGCCGGCGAGCTCGGCCATACCTGCGCAGTACGCGGCGGCCGCCGTTGCGGTTGCGGCAAGCTCGGCTGCCTTGAGGCATACTGCTCCGCCATAGGCGTTGCACGTACCGCCGTGGAGTGGCTGGACCAGCATCCCGAGGAGTCCTCGCTCCTCCGCCTGCGCGAGAACGTAACCTCCAAGGATGTGTACGAGGCAGCCAAGGCCGGAGACAAGATGGCGCTCGAGATCTTCGAATACACCGGCAGCATCCTCGGCCGCAGCTTTGCAGACTTCATTGCCTTCTCCGCCCCCGAGGCCATAGTGCTCTTCGGCGGCCTTGCAAGGGCCAAGGAGTTCCTCACCGCCCCCATACTCGAGGCAATGAACGACAATGTGCTCCCTCTGTGGAGAGACAAAGTCAAACTCCTCTATTCAAGCCTGTCGGAATCCGACGCCGCAATCCTCGGCGCTTCCGCACTTGCCTGGAATCTCTAATTGTTTAATTATTAATAAATTAATGAAAACCTACAAATTTTTCTTCGCACTCGCCCTGGGCGCAGCAATGATTGCCTGCACCCCTAAAGAGGCCGAGCCCGCAGTCGAAGGTGCCGATGAGACTTCGGCAGTCGACGTAAAAGCAAAGACACTCAAGGACTTTACCCCTACCAAAGCAGAAATAGACAGCGTCAGCTATCTTATCGGTGTCAATTTCGGCAGCTTCATCAAGGGATATGACTTCGGTGACGTGAACTACAGCAAGGTCATCGCCGGTATGAAGGACTTCGTCAAGGCAAAGGGTGACTTCCGTGACCCCGACTTTGGCAAGCAGTTCAAGATCAGCCCCGACCGTATCAACGATATGTTCAACGGCTACCTTGAGAAGAGGCACAACTACAAGCTCCTCGCCAACAAAGAGAAAGGCGAGAAGTGGCTTGCCGCCAACCTCAAGAAGTCCGGTGTACAGGCTACCGAGAGCGGTCTGCAGTACAAGATCATCGACGCCGGCAACCCCGACCTCGTCCCTTCACCCACCGACACTGTAGAGGTACGCTACAAGGGCACCCTCATCGACGGAACCGTCTTTGACGAGACCGCAGAAGGCGCAGATCCCGCACGCTTCACCCTCAACTCCGTCATCCGCGGCTGGACCGAGGGCATGCAGCTCATCGGAGAAGGTGGCCACATCGAGCTCTATGTTCCCTCCGACCTCGCTTACGGCGAGAGCGGCCGTCCCAGCATCGAGCCCAACTCCACCCTCATCTTCGACGTAGAGCTTGTCCACGTAGGCAAGACCGTCGCAAGCCCCGAGCCTGCAGAGTAACAGCCTGACAGACAACAATAAAAGCCGACTCGCAAGAGCCGGCTTTTATCGTATTCGGAAGAGCTTCTAGAACACCCTGAGGATGTTCTGGCCCTTGGCTTCCTTGCCGCCGATGGTGAAGCCGAGGCCGACTACAAAGCGTATGGGCTTGCTGAGCGGCTCAGCCTCGTAGAACTGGTCTTTCTTGACCTGTGCGCCCTCTATCTCGTAACCGGTCCTGTAGAGGTTGGCCTGGCCGAAGAAGCCCTCTACGCCCACTTT
>JAFZXV010000010.1 GCA_017616595.1 Bacteroidales bacterium | reverse complement strand
GGCTCCACGTATTCCGGCTGGCAGGCAGCGCCGAGCAGTGCTGCGGCAAGCAGTATGAACAGAGTCTTTTTCATTGCTAGTTCCATTCGGGGTATTGGTTCACGAGGGAGTTGGAATTGAGTTCGCCGTCGGGGATGGGGAAGCGGCGCAGCATCTTGGAGGGGAAGTTGCGGTCCCGGTCGTCCACCGACACGTAGGTGTAGAGGTATTGCCCGGCAACGGCAGTGCTCTCTATCTTGAGGCCGTGTACCTGGTAGTTGTTGAGGCCTGTGGGCCAGTCTTTGTCTGCATCGCCCCAGCGGCGCAGGTCCCAGTACCACTGGTCTTCGAAGGCCAGCTCTACGCGCCTCTCCTGGCGTATAGCCTGCCAGAGGGCGTCTCCGGACTTGTTGGACCAGGGCAGGCCCGCCCGGGCGCGGATGGCCTTGACGGCTGCGTTGGCGCCGTCTGCATCGCCGTTCCTGTAGCAGGCCTCGGCCTTGTTGAGAAGCACCTCTCCGTAGCGGAGCAGCGTGAAATGCTGGGTGCTCTGGCTGCGGGATGCCAGGTCGTGGCTCTCGTCTACGAACTTGCGGAGATAGTAGCCCGTGGTGGTGCGGCCCTGCGGCTGCGGCTCCTTGTTCCACTGGCACCAGCCGTCGGTGCCTCCCACCCAGGGCTCTATGGTGCGTCCCTTCCAGGGTGCGCCGTTATAGAGTATGGTAGCGTGGAAACGGGGCTCCAGCTGTGCGTACGGGGGTTCTGCCGTGGTGCTGCCGTGCCAGATGCTCCAGTCTGGGAAGCCTCCGGTGGCAAGCTCGTAGCTCTCTACCATCTCCTGCGTGGGAGTGCCGTAGCCGCCGCCCTGCTGGCCCACTAGCTTGTAGTCTCCTCCGGGGGTGTAGTAGAAGTCGAAGTCGTGCGTGAGGCCGTCTGCGTAAGAGAAGCAGTACTGGAGGATGGCCTCCGAGTTGCCTGCAGCGGCAGATTTGATAAAGGCGTTGGCGTAATCGGACTCCAGTGCGTAGCCCAGCTGCTCAAGGGCGTCTGCGGCCTCGATAACCTTATCCCAGCGGCCTGCGTGCAGCATTGCACGGGTGATGAGGGCAAGTGCGGCGCCCCTGTCGAGCCTGCCGCGGGCGGATGCCTTTGCGGGCAGCACCCCGGCCGCGGCGCTCAGGTCTTCATAAATGAAGTCCCAGCCCTGCTCCTCGGTAGAGAGAGCCTTGTCTATGGCGATGGCGGAGAGGTCTTCGTCGTAGATTATTACGTCTTTGTAGCGTTTGACGAGCTCGAAGTAGAGCCAGCCGCGCATCAGACGCAGCTCGCCCTCAAGGCGCACCTGCACGTCTTCCGGAAGGCCTGTGCCCAGGCTGTGGAGGTTTGCCAGCGCCTCGTTGGTGCGGCGGATGGCGTTGTATAGCGAGCCCCAGCATCCCAGGTAAACGCTCACGAAACTGTTTGTGAGGTTGGTGCCTCCGTAGGCTACCTGGCTGGGTATCAGGCACATGGCAAAGTTTACGTAGGATCCGTATTTGAATTCGTCCGTAAAGGCCTCGGTCATGCCCACGGAGCTGGGCCATACGGCAAATATGTCGTAAGCGTAGGAATAGATGCTGTTTACCGCATACTCCGCGCTCTCCGTGCTCGCCCACATCACCTTGTCTGAGATGCTGTCTTTAGGGGTCATATCCAGGAAGTCGTTGCAAGACACCAGGGCGCCGCAGAGGAAAATGGCTGTGATTATTCTTTTCATATTCTTTGCGGTTTAGAGAGTTATGGTGATTCCGCCCATTATGTTGCGCTGCTGCGGGTAGTAGCCGTTGTTGACGCCGGGAGATTCGGGGTCGATTCCCTCGGGCAGGCCGTCGATGGTAAAGAGGTTGTTGCCCTCTACAAAGATGCGGAAGGCCTCAATGCCCCATCTGCGGGTAAAGGTCTGGGGCAGGGTGTAGCCTATCTGGGCAGTCTTGAGGCGCACGTACGTGCCGTCCCGCCACCAGAAGCTGGAGCTCAGGCCGTTGTCTCCGCCGTGGCCGGTGGTGCCCAGGGTGAGGCGGGGGAATGTGCCGTCCGGGTTGTCCATGCTGTAGGCGTTCTCTATGAGGAAGAGAGGGGAGTTCTCGCCCTCCTTGAAGGTCTTGGTCCAGATGGTGTCGTCGTCGTTCTCGTTGAAGTAGGTACCCGTCATGGAAACCTGGAACAGGGCGCCGCCGGTAAACTGGAAGTTGGCGTCGAAGCCGTTCCAGCCAAGGTTTATGTTGAGGCCGTAGGTCAGCTCGGGGCGGTTGCTCTTGCCAAAGATGCCGCGGTCCTGCCAGTCTATCTGGCCGTCTCCGTTGAGGTCGACGTAGCGTATGTCGCCTATGTTGGGGCGGGTGCCGTACCAGGCGGAGTTGTCTATCTCTTCTTCTGTCTTGTACAGCCCGTCCGCCAGCCAGCCCCAGTGGGATCCGTAGGTGGTGCCGGTTACCTTCTGCCACTCCGGCACGTTGGGCTCGTCGTTGTACTTGAGCCAGCGGGTCTTGGACCAGGTGAGGGTGGCTCCGGCCTCGTAAAAGAACGGCTTGCCGCCGAGGTCGAAGCGGTTACGGTGCGTAACCAGCACGTCTATACCCTTGCTGTCTATGGAGTTGCCGTTGACGTAGGTGGGGTAGTAGCCGCCCATGGAATCGGGGTGGCCGCCGCCGTTCCAGCTGAGTATGTCGTAAGTGTAGTTGTAGAAGCCGTCCACTTCCATGCCCAGCAGGCCGTCCCAGAGGCTGAGGTCGTAGCCCACGTTCCAGCTGAGCGTCTTCTCCCACGTCAGATCCTTGTTGGGAATGCCGCTTGTGTAGTACGACGGCACTGCGCTGCTGCCCGGATAGGCCACCTTGGTGCCGAGTGCGTATTTGCTGAGGAACATATACGGGCTCACTCCGTCGTTGCCCAGAAGGCCCAGGGAGGCGCGCAGCTTGAGGTTGTCCACGGCCGAGACCGACTGCATGAACTGCTCTTTGGACACGACCCATCCGACCGATGCCGACGGGAAGAAGCCCCAGCGGGTCTTGGTCATGCCGGCGAATTTGTAGGACCCGTCGTAGCGGCCGGTGAACTCGGCGAGGTACTTCTCGTCGTAGTTGTAGCGTATGCGTCCCACATAGCCGGCACTGCGGGAAGCGTTGCTGGAGCCGATTACGGGGCTGGCCGTGGGCGTGCCGTTGCTGAGCTCGGGCAGGAGAGCGAAGGGCACGTTCTTGACGTATGCGCTGAGGTTGTTGGTCTGGAAGTCGCGGAGCTCGGCGAGGGCTAGGGCCTCCAGGTTGTTCTTGCCAAAGGAGCCCGCCCAGCTCAGGCTGGCCTGGCCCGTCATGGTCTGCTGATAGTAAGAGCCTTCTCCGACCTTGTTGCCGTCGGAGGCGCCGTTTACGTCTATCATCGGATCCGTCCATCCCCAGGTGCCGTCTTCGTTCCTGCGGCGGACTACCACGTAGTATGGGGTGTCCAGGTTCTTGCTGTATGAGTCGAGGTAGTCGTAGGAGCCGCTCACCTTGGCCTCGAGCCCCTTGACCCAGGGGATTTCCCAGGTGAGCGAGCCTGTGAGCGTGCCCTGGAAGCTGCGGTGGTTCTTCGACCCGCTCTGATACAGGGCCGCCAGCGGGCTGTTGGGGAACACCTGGTTGTTGGCGATGGCGCCGGTGTAATAATCGCCCCACTTTTCCGGCAGGAAGGGGTACATTCCTATGACCTGATGGGCGATGGAGAACCAGCCGACCTCATATCCGGAGTCGCTGTCCGAGCCGCCGGAGAGGAAGCGCGGGGTCTGCCTGCGGCCTACCACGCCGCTGAGGCCGGCGTTGAATACCAGATGTTTGGCAAGGCGCGTCTCTATGTTTGCGCGCACGTTGTAGCGGTGGTAGTTGTATCCGTCAATGTTGCCTTTCTGGCCCAGGTAGCCTGCGGACACGAAGTAGCGGGAGTTCTCTCCTCCGCCCTGCACCGTAAGGTTGTGCTTGTTGGTGAGGCCGGTGCCGAAGACCTTGGAGATGTAGTCTACGTTGTCCCAGCCGTCGGAAGGGTCGTCGTTGAGCATCGCCTTGACGTTTGCCTCCGTAAAGTAGGGCTCGTACTCTTCTTCCGAGGCAATGGCGCCGCTGGCCAGCTGGTCCATCATCTGCGCAAGGTTATAATAGTAAGCGAACTGCGGGCCGTTCATGAAGCGCGGGAAGTTGGCGTTCATGCTGGCACCCACGGAGCCGTTGTATGTTATGCGTGGCGTACCTTTCTCTCCCTTTCGGGTTGTGATGATTATGACGCCGCCGGCAGCCTGGAGGCCGTACACCGCCGCAGACGCGCCGTCCTTGAGCACGGACACGCTTTCTATGTCTGCGGGGTCTATGTCGTTGATGTCCGATACCGGGAAGCCGTCAACCACATACGCCACGCCGTAAACCGAGCCGCGGATGCGGAGCGACGCCTGGTCCAGGCCCGGTTCTCCGGACTCCTGCACCGAGGAGATGCCGGACAGCTTGCCCGCCAGCACCTGGGATACGTTGGTGGCTGGGGCCTTGAGGAGCTCATCGCCCTTGATGGCCGACACTGCGGCGGTCAGCGTCTCTTTCTTGGCAGTGCCGTAGCCTACCACTATTACGTCGTCCAGGAAGAGGGCGTCTTCCTGCATGACTACGTTGATGGGGGAGTGCCCGTCGAAGCTGCGCTCCACTGTGGCCAGGCCGAGGCAGGAGAATTCTATGACGTCGCCGCTGCGGGCCTGCATGGAGTAGGAACCGGCGGCGTCTGTCATCGTGCCTTGGGAGGTGCCTTTGACGAGCACCGTCACTCCGGCGAGCGGCGCCCCCGATGCATCTGAGACCCGGCCCGACAGGAGGGCCTGGGCAAATGCGGCGGGTGCAACCAGCGCAGCCAGGATGAGGCACGAAACGATTCTTTTCAGGGTCATACTGTGGTTGATTGGTGTTTCGGTGTGTTTCGTGTTACTAAATACAAAAGTAATCAAAAATTGTTAAATTTGCAGCTACAACTCAACATATATGGAAAATCGCCGAACATTTCTCAAAAAAGGTGCGCTGGCCGCTGCCGCCGTGCCCCTGGTTGCCGCCGGTTGCAAGCCCTCGGGCTCAGACAAGTACGGAATAGACCCCGACCCTACCGTAGATTCCAACCTCATCGTCACCAAGGCAAACGCCCTTCCCATCACCGGCACATTCCTGGACGAGATTTCCCACGACATCCCCCATCAGAACTGGGGCGAGCGCGAGTGGGACCGCGATTTCCGCTATATGAAGGCGATGGGCATAGACACGGTGATCGACATCCGCTGCGGCTACCGCAAGTTCATCACCTATCCGTCGCCCTACCTGTTGAAGAAGGGGTGCTATATGCCCTCTGTGGATCTGATAGATATGTTCTGCCGCCTTGCGCAGAAATACGGGATGAAGTTCATGCTCGGCCTGTACGACTCCGGCAAATACTGGGACACCGGCGATATGAGCTACGAGGTAGAGGCTAACCGCTTCGTGATCGACGAGATATGGGAGCGCTACGGCAGCAAGTACAGCAGCTTTGCCGGCTGGTACATCAGCGGAGAGATATCACGCGCCACACGCGGCGCCATCGAGAGCTTCCGCACCATGGGCCGCCAGTGCAAGGAAGTGTCGGGCGGGATGCCCACGTTCATATCGCCCTGGATAGACGGCAAGAAGGCCGTCGACGCGGCTAGCGGCAATATTACGCGTGAGCAGGCCGTGGGCATAGAGCAGCACGAGCGTGAGTGGAACGAGATTTTCGACGGCATCCACGAGTATGTGGACGCGTGCGCCTTCCAGGACGGCCACATCGACTACGACGAGTTGGACGCCTTCTTCTCCGTCAACAAGAAGCTTGCAGACCGCTACGGAATGCAATGCTGGACCAACGCAGAGAGCTTCGACCGCGACATGCCCATCCGCTTCTTCCCCATAAAGTTCGACAAGCTCCGCCTCAAGCTGGAGGCTGCCAGGCGCTGCGGCTACGACAAGGCCATCACCTTCGAATTCAGCCACTTCATGAGCCCCCAGAGCGCTTATCTGCAGGCCGGGCATCTGTACGACCGTTACCGCGAGTATTTCGGAATATAATTATATATAGTGTATGCCAGTTAAATTCTACCAGAGCGAGAACCAGGTGCCTCTTGAGATGCACAAGGTCCGCGTAGTCCAGAAGCTCACGCTTCTCCCCGTCGAAGAACGCCTCGCACGCATCCAGGCCGCAGGAAACAATACTTTCCTCCTTCAGAACAGGGACATTTACCTCGATATGATAACCGACTCCGGCGTCAACGGCATGTCCGACCGCCAGGTGGCCTCCATGTCCATAGCCGACGATTCTTACGCCGGCTCAGAGACCTTCAACCGCGTCAAGGCCGCCGTCAAGGAGGTTTTCGGCACAGATTACGTGCTGCCCGCACACCAGGGCCGCGCCGCTGAGAACATCCTCGCCGAGGCTTACGTCAAGCCGGGAATGTACGCCCTGATGAACTTCCACTTCACCACCACCAAGGCCCACATCACGCGCCTCGGCGGCCAGGTGCTCGAGCTGGTAGACAAGAAGGGCCTCATCCCTCAGAGCGACGACCCGTTCAAAGGAGACTTCGACCTTAAATTGCTGCGGAAGACCATCAAGGACCTCGGGCCCGACAAGGTGGCATTCGTGCGCGTAGAGGCCGGTACAAACCTCATCGGCGGCCAGCCCGTGTCTCTGGAGAATATGCTCGCGGTTACCGACATCTGCCACGAGTTTGGCGTAAAGAGCGTGCTTGACGCATCGCTGCTGCAAGACAACGTATACTTCATGAAGAAGCGCGAGCCTCGCTGCAAGTTCATGACTACCAAGGAGATATATCATATCCTTGCAGACCGCTTCGACATTATCTACTTCTCCGCCCGCAAGCTCGGCTTCTCCCGCGGCGGCATCATAACCGCTCGCGACCGCAAGTTTACGGACGAGATGATGGAGTTCGTGCCCCTGTACGAGGGCTTCCTCACCTACGGCGGCATGGAGGTACGCTCTATGGAGGCTATGGCCGTGGGGCTGCTGGAGTCTCTGGATATGGAGTACATCAGCCAGGGCCCCGAGTTCATCGCATATCTGGTGGATGAGCTCGACAGGTACGGCGTGCCCGTAATCAAGCCCGCCGGCGGTC
>JAFZXV010000112.1 GCA_017616595.1 Bacteroidales bacterium | reverse complement strand
GGGGACCTTCCCCATCACTTCGGCCTCTCACATCCCTCTGCGCCAGTCTTGGCGGGGAAGGTCCGCTACCTGTTTGGGAAAGGTCTCCTTTTCCCCCGGGGGACCTTCCCCATCACTTCGGCCTCCCACATCCCTCTGCGCCATTCTTGGCGGGGAAGGTCCGCTACTTTTTTGAGACCTTCCCCAAATCACCCTGCAATCTTCCCCGGCTGCTTGCGAAGACGA
The DNA here is from genome assembly GCA_017616595.1 of Bacteroidales bacterium. Classification (GTDB taxonomy): domain Bacteria; phylum Bacteroidota; class Bacteroidia; order Bacteroidales; family UBA932; genus Cryptobacteroides. The sequence goes on along the minus strand of JAFZXV010000112.1, from coordinate 34,250 downwards.
TGGCGAGGCAGTTACGTTGTCTTCGCATGCGGCGGAGGAGGCAGATTAGTTGGCGGTGGAGGAGAAGAAAAGAGTTGCGAACTCCAGGTACCAGGCCCAGTCCTGAGGGGTGATCTCGTGGCGGCCGGGGCGGAGGTGGCAGCCGGTGACGCCGCGCACGGCTGCCTGGCCGACGCCCGGCATCTCATCTGGGCCGAAGGTCTCAAAACCATAGAGCCTGTACACAGCCCCGGCTTCGACCAGACCGAGGAATTCGCCGCGGGGGTCGGACCAGAGATCCTCGCTGCCGGATCCGATGTACAGCGGCCTAGGCGCAATCAGGGCGAGCAATTCATTCTGGTCGAACGGCATCGCCGCCTCGTTGTCGTTCCAGTAGTGGTAATTCTCTGTAAACCAATAAGGAAAGTGGGTGTTGATGCGCCGCACAGTCTCGCCGAAGCGGCGTTTGGAAAGGGCTGCGCCGCCGCACCCGGAGGCGTTGGATATCACCATCGCAAAGCGCTCGTCGCTCGCTCCCGCCCATACGGCCGCTTTCCCCATCCGGGAGTGGCCGAACACTGCCACGCGCCCTCCGTCTACAAGAGGCTCTTCAATAAGGCAGTCCAGGGCGCGGGAAAGGCCCCAGGCCCAGGCGGCCACGGCGCCCCAGCTGCAGCCGTCAAAGGCTGCGCGGGCGCGGAGCGGCTGCAGGCAGTCCGGGCAGACATCCTCGCAGCAGAACGTAGCTACAGCAAAGCCCTGGTTCACAATAGTTTCCAGCGGCCAGCGGGAACTCTGTGAGCCGCGCTCGTAAAGGATGAAATCCGGGCGCCAGCGGGTAGTGTCCGGTAGCATCACGGCCGGGTCTTCAGATACAGTGTGATTGCCAAAGAAGTTGACTCCCAGAAACGCCGGGGCAGGCCTGTCCATACCATTGGGAACGTACAGCAGAAGGTCCAGATACTCGCCCTCGGCATAATGTACCCGGATCTGTTTTCGGGTGGCAGCACCGCCAAGCGCAGAGCCGTCCTGTTCAAGCACTTCCGTGCGCACTTTTACACCTTTGGGCGCGCTGCCGTACATCTGCTGTTCAAACAGAGCCAGAAGCTCCGGGCGGCGCTTCCTCTCCCATTCCCGCACGTTGCGCACGGGGCGCCCGTCGGCAAACGTAAGAGGGTTTGGCACAGTAAGTTGCGGCACTGCGGACTCATCGGCCACAAAGCCCTCCAGCGGAGCGAATTCGAGCTTCACGCTCAGCTCCGTAACGTCCAGCCGGCCAGAGTCGTTCTTAACTGCATATCGATTGCAGAAGAATCCGAAGCAGGCTCCGCTCCACATGTCCGGCACGGCGCGGAAACGTCCCCCGGCCTTGACGAATCTCTTGCCGTCCGTGCTCCAGAGGAACTGGCACATCGCATCCGGAACATTGCCTTCCACGGCCTTGGGACGCACTTCCAGGCGCACCCAGATGCTCACTTCTCGCCCGTCTGGATACTTGACGGCCGGCACTCCGCCGGATGCAAACGGGAAATCCGCCGGCAACTCTGTCCACTGCAGCTCAGCCAGCAACTCCGCCTCCTCGCGCGCCCCCTTGGACGCTCCGATGCATCGCACCAGTTCAAGCCTCGCAACCCCCAGCGTATCGGTCAGCCGCAGTCCGGCATAATCGCCCCCGGTCACTACGAATCCGGCTTTCTCGCCCCCGAGTGCCGGATTCGGCCGGAACATCAGGCGCGCCGTAACGGTAAACCGCTCGGCCGGGAACTTCTGCTGCAGCACGTTGGGGCAGTTCCAGAGGCCGGGGAACTTCTGTTGCACGCTGAAGAGCCTCACGCCTCCTCCGGGCAGCGCATAATGCCAGAGCGGCGACGGAACAGACGGGTACTGCCACTCGAGACCGAGCCCCCAGGGGCCCTGAGACGCTCCCGGAATGCCCGATCCCTGCGGCCTCGTCAGCGGCAAGGGGGCTTCCCAGGAAGAGACTGGCTGGCCGGTGCCGTCGCCGTCGTGGTCATCGCCGATAACCGGCCATCCTTCTGAATTCCAGCGCATTGGCTCAAGATGGACGATGCGTCCGTAGGCCCCCTTGTCCTGGAAATGGATGAACCAGTCGCTGCCGGAGGGCGTGTCCACCCAGGCTCCCTGGTGCGGGCCGTTTATGGTGCCGGGCGCCCATGCAAGGGCGATATGCTCCTCCCACGGGCCCCAGGGACTGCCGGAACGGAGCACGGCCTGCCAGCCGGTAGCCACTCCGCCAGCGGGGCAGAAGAGGTAGTAGAGGCCGCCGCGCTTGTAGAACTTGGTCCCTTCAATGGTGGGCTGGGTGTCGTGCCCGTCAAACACTATGCGCGGCTTGCCGACTAGGCGGGAGCCTTCTGCATCCATCTCGGCAACGAATACGACGCTCTTGAGGCCGGCCCGCGACCCTGCTGCGGCAAAGGAAAGATAAGCGCGTCCGTCGTCATCCCATAAGGGGCATGGGTCGATGTAACCCGTTGATTTGACCACCCATACGGGCTCCTCCCATGGGCCTGCCGGATCTTTTGCCCGCACGCGGAAAATGCCTTTGTCGGGGTCTGCGGCAAAGATGTAGAACCAGCCGTTGTGCCATCGGATGGACGGTGCCCAGACCTGCTTGCCGTGCTGCACCGTCTGCTTGCGGATGCCGTACGAGGGGAGAGCGGCTCCTATGATGTCCCAGTTTACGAGGTCGCGGGAGTGGAGCACGGGAAGGCCGGGTTGGAAATTGAACGACGAGGCCGTCATGTAGAAGTCATCTCCCACGCGGCAGACGTCGGGGTCGGACCAGTCCTGATGGAGGATGGGGTTGGTATATAGCAGGGTTAAAAGGAGGAGAAGCGCTTTCATATATCGGCAAATTTACAAATATTTATTATTTTTGTAAGTATGAAGAAGTTAGTATGCCTCATCGCCGCCGCTCTGCTATGGACTGCCGGCTCGCTTTCCGCACAGCAGATCAGATCCATAGACATCGGCGTCTATATCAACGACGACGGCGACGCCTACATCTCCCAGGAATGGGACGTCACCATCGTTTCCGGCACCGAGTGGTACATCCCCATAGAGAACCTCGGTGGGATGAGCATCCGCGGCCTCACCGTCAAGGAAAACGGACAGGAGTTCATAGACGACGGCCGCAGCTGGGATTCGTCCCGCTCGCGTGAAGAAAAGGCCGGCCACAGCGGCATCATAGAGAAGCGCGACGGCGTGGAGCTCTGCTGGGGGCAGGGTGCTTATGGAGACCATAAGTGGACCGTCGGCTTCGTCGCCCTCGGCCTGGTGCAGTCTCTGAAAGACTACGATGCATTCAACTTCATGTTCGTCAACCCCGATTTGGTAGCCGCTCCAAAGAAGGTCACTATCACGTTCTCCCGCCTCAGCGACGAGCAGTTCTCTTTCGACTTCACCCGTTTCTGGTTCTTCGGCACCGAGGGCAAATCGGAGCTGCTGGAAGACGGCACCATCCGCTTCGAGGCGGAGAATCTGCTGCGCTCAGACTCGGTAATCTGTATGATGCGCTTCGAAAAGGGAATCTTCAATCCGGAGATCTCCAAAGACATGACCTTCGAGAAGATGCAGAAGAAGGCTTTCAAGGGGAGTTCGTACAAAGAAGAGAAGAAGGACCTGTTCCGGGGATTGACTTTCGAAGATATCATCGAAATGTTGGTCGGCGCCGCTTTCGTGCTCGCGGTCTTCGGTATCGTGCTGCTGTTCATCTACTGCCTCATCAGGGACTTGATCCTCAAGCTTTTCGGCACCGTCTGGAAGAAGTCCGTCTTCGGGAGCACCAAGCCTCGTGGCTGGGCCCGCGAGGCGCCGTTCGAAGGGAGCATCCCCATTGCCGCGCATCTGCTCAAGGAGGGCAGCCGGCTGGCGGTGCTCAATTCCTTCAAACCGGAGAACTGCATAGGCGCATACTTCCTCAAATGGATCCAGGAGGGCAAGGCCACGCCCGTTAAGGCGGCCGACGGCCACTTCGACATGCAGTTCCCCAAGGAAATGCCCGATTTTGCCGACGACGCAGAGAAGGCCCTGTACCAGAAGGCATTCGATGCTGCCGGCAGCAATATGATTCTGGAGAAGGGCGAGTTTGACGCCTGGGCCAAGAAGCATTACCGATCCCTTGCCGGCTGGCCCGACGTGCTCACCAAGGAGGGGTGTTCCAAGCTCTCCGCTTTTAGTGGCGATAAGATCAGCGAGGCCGCCAAGTTGCTGCAGTTCAAGAACTTCCTGCGTGAGTTCACAATCTCCGGCGAGCGCGAGGTGCCTGAGGTCGGTCTCTGGGGCCAGTATCTGGTCTTCGCCCAGGTATTCGGCATCGCAGACAAGGTTGCCGAGGGTTTTGCCAAGCGGTATCCGCTGGAATTCAACGACTACAGCCAGCAATACGGCTTGGACACCGTTGCAATGCGCTCCGTGATGCACTCCTGGTCAACCACCGCCCGCAGCGCCTACCGCAGCGCTTACGATGCCAAGATCTCTGCCGAGGCAAAAGCCTCTTCTTCCAGCCACCACACCTCCTCCGGCGGCTTTGGCGGCTTCTCCTCCCGCGGCGGTGGCGGCGGTTTCTCCGGCGGCGGTCGCGGCGGCGGCAGCCGATAGCGTGCGCGGCGGAAGGCGGATGATTGTGCATAGTTGGCGCAGGTCCGTTTTTTTGCCCGACACCTGCGCCGCAAATCATTGTCCTGTAGCCTGCAGTGGCGCAGGACCCCAATATTTTTTCGGACCTGCGCCAAAGCAGGGCAAAGTAAGATGAAAAAACTGAATATTGTTTTAACTGCGGCTATGTTAAGTGTAATCGCAGCCTGCGAGGTCCCGGACTGGACCTCGGAAGAAAAAGACCTTGTCAATTACTCTCCGGAAGTGATGAGGGTTCTTACGGTAGATAATCCGGCAGACTCAGCTGTTCTGCGCAAATTGTGCTGGGACTTCTCGGACGAGATGCTCCAATCTCCTGAGTATGAGGTACTTGCCCGCAAGATGGTGGCCACCGTCACAAGTCCCGAGCAGGACGGCGTTGGCATTGCAGGGCCGCAGGTCGGCCTCAGCCGCCGCATCGTCGCGGTCCAGCGCTTCGACAAGCCCGGCGAGCCGTTCGAGGTATACCCCAACATCCGCATAACCGCCACCCGCGGAGAGAAGGAATGCGGACCCGAAGGATGCCTCAGCGTCCCCGGCCGCCGCGGCGAGGTGCTTCGCTGGCGCGACATCAGCATCACATATACCTCACCTTCCACCCTGGAAGAGATTACGGAGCAGATTACCGGCTTCACCGCCGTGATTTTCCAGCACGAATGCGACCACCTGGAAGGGGTGCTGTACACAGATTATATTGACAAATCCCCTGCTGAATAGAAAAAACCGCCCCCGCTCTTGCGGATACGAAAAAAGTTCGTATCTTTGCAACCTCTAACACGGTGCGATTAGTTCAGTTGGTAGAGCACCAGATTGTGGTTCTGGGTGTCGTGGGTTCGAGCCCCACATCGCACCCCAAAAAGAATTCGGGTCGGCATTCGCCGGCCCTTTCTTTTTGGGGTGCGATGCTCGCACTACTTCCCCCGCAGCCTCTGGCTGCTGCCCCCAGGGGCAACGGGGGCATGCCCCCAAACCCCCAGCCCTCCGGGCTAATCCTCCAAGATTCCGGAGGCTTTTTCGGTAGTGCGATGCGGGGCTATGCCCCTACTATCCCCCTGCACCCCCAGGGGACACCTGAGATAGTTCACTCTTGAACTGTGCGGCAAGGCGCTCTGCTCTATCCCCTCGGTTTTTATCCCGCCAGCCAGCAGAGTTTGTGAGCGGGAAGCGCAGAGGCCAGGGAAGCGGCGGGGGTGCGGTTGTTGGCCACGGCGTCAAAGAAATCTTCTACCAGCAGACGGTCTGCGCCTGCGTGGAGCGGAAGAGCGACTATCGACGAGTAATCCTCCTCCAGCAGCACGGTGCCTGCGGGTTGGGCGTCGGGGCTGCCGCTGCCGATGGCAATCACCTTGATGTGCGTGCGGTCCGCCTCCAGCACGGCCTCGGTGCCGCGGATGACGGTGGTGCGGCCTTCTATGTCTGAAACGCCCTCCAGATGCATCAGGAGCTTGATTCCGCCGCTCAGCGTGGCTTCCACGTCCTGCACGTCGTAGACGTCGTTGTCGCAATGATAGACGCAGCGGCCGTAGCGTCCGCCGTGGAGTTCGGCGTCGATTACATCGCCCAGCGTGAGGCCTGCGGGCACGTCAAAGCCGCTGATCCACTCGCGCCTGTCGCGATAGAGCCGCACTGCGGAATACGGGCACGTGCGCTTCTTGCAGTCGATGCAGTAGAAGGGGGTCGACGGGTCGTGCCGGAATTTGCTCAGGCTGCCGCTGCCCTTGACGTCCAGCACGTCGGCACCGGTGAGCCATAGGATGAAGTCTGCGTCGTGGCAGCACTTGGAAAGGAAGATGGGGCCGGTTTCCTCCACCCGGGACCAGAGGCCGCGCACGAATGTGTGAGCCATGCGGTCCGGGCCGATATGCTCGGTGTGCTCGATCTCCAGGATCTGCCCCAGAGAACCGAAGCGGCATATCTCCTTGATGCGTTTGAAGAAGGGGTAGAAGCGCATCTCCAGGCACACGCCCACCTGCACTCCGGAGGCGGCAGCGGCATCCAGCAGATGCATATACTCTTCTTCCGATGCGGCCACTGGCTTCTCTACCAGTACGTGCCAGCCGCGCTGCACAGCTTTGGTGGCAAGGCTGACGTGGAGTCTGTCCGGAGCGGCCACGATTACGGCATCCAGCTCCACCGGCGCCGCAAAGAACGCGTCCGCCGATGCGTAGCAGTTCTCCGCCGGCACGCCGTAGCGCTTGCTGCCGAGGCCGAGGCGCACCAGGTCCGGCTCAACCAGATACTTGACCTTGACACCCGCCGGCAGGCACGTCAGATACTTCCTTGCGCGATTCCCCACGCCGATGACCGCTATTTCCACTTGCTGTAGCATATCGTTGCAAATATACAAAAAAGAAGGTGACTATCAGTCTTTCGACTCTTTAGTCACCCTCTTTTTTTAACAACTATGGTTGCCTATTGCGCAAATACAACTTTAATCTTTGTGATTTGTGTATTGTGGTTAGATGTAACCTTAAGTACATAAATGTTACCGGCAGCCTGATATTTGGCGGCAATAGCATACGTGTTTTCTCCGGTTGCTCCAGTCGTATCTTCACTGACAGCGGTATCTCCTACATAGATGTTTTGGACAACAGCACCAGAAGCTCCACTATTTCCAGTTATGATAATTGAGCTGACAGGGTAATCATATTCAGGGAAGGTCAAATACGCCCCGTTCTTACCCATCATGAAATAACCACTATTCTTTTTGAAGGTCGCACCTTCTCCGGTAAAGCTGACGGTACCGTTGGTTAAGGCACCGTTTTCAACCTTCCAATCACTTTCGGAAATCTTATACTCAACATACTCGGGAGCAGTGCTGCTATTGCTGTTGAATGCAGCACTGATGCTGACGGCGACTGCGCCCATCTCGAACGATGTTGTTGTTGCAGAAGCGTCGGCAACTCTTGCTCCGGAGACGGTCCAACCGCCAAATGTGTAATCTGAACCTACAGTTGCGGTAAGGGTTACGGTAGTGCCGGCAGCCACTTTGTCGCCACTGGCGATAGGGCTTCCGCCAACTGTTACTGCGATTGAACAGCCGGTTGCTGAAGGCTGGGCGAAGGTAACTGCCTTGGGAGCACCCGCGGTAACGGTAATATCGGTTGCGGCCCAAGCCTTGATTTCTTCGGTGGAGTTGAATTTTGTAACGGTACCAACAACGGTAATAACGTCTCCGGCCTCGCAGGAAGCGGTTCCGGTATTGTCGTAAACTACATACTCATTAGTTCCATCAGTCACATAGATATTCTTGCTGCTTTGGCTAGAAACAGTAAGGCGCTCAACCTTTACATATGCATTCTGATACTTGCTGAAATCAGCTATCAATGCAGCAAGAGTAACAGATTCCGGATCAACTGCGGCCTGATCTCCAGTGAAACTGGCATTGATTGATGTGATTTCGCTGCAACCATTATAGAGAACTAAGTCTACAGTTACTTCTCCACTATAAGCTTGTCCCTGCTTCAGACCGTGATTGCTCTTGTAAAGAAGAACGGTTCCGGTACCATCCGTAATGAATGCGTTGTTGTTATTGGGAACAAAGGATACTACGGCATTTCTCAACGTTCCGGTGTGTTCGGCTGACGTATCCGTTGCCAGTGCGTTCAGTTCTGCAACCGTCGTAAAATCATATGTAGGGGTTACCGGGGCACCGGGAGTCCATTTGATTTCGTAGACGTTGATACCGCTCTTGCCTGAATAGATGTTGATAAGATCTCCATTGTTCGCAGTTACAGGGTAAGAGAACTCGGCGATATCGGCGCTGCTGGTAGGAACAATGTTTCCTCCGTTTACAGCAGTTGCCCCAACTGCAACCATCAATGGCCTGTCTGTTGCACTGCCGGAGGCGCGTGCCTTAAGGGTAAGGGTGCCGCTTTCGGCTACTTTGATCTGAATGCTGCACTTGGAGCCAGGGGTACCAGTGCCTCCGAGCTGTATACGGGCATTACCGCTGTCGGAACCGAATTTGAACTTGCCGCCTCCGGCAACGAATCCGAGATTCTCGAAGATGAAGTCCGAAGATATTTCTCCGGTGCCATATTTATCGACTCCTGCCTTGAACACAGCTGAGCCCCATGTTGTTGTTGAGGTGACTGTTACGAGCTCTGTAGGTTCTGGAATTGCAACTATCTCAATGTCATCTGCAGGAATCAGAGAAACATTAATACCTGTAGTGGACGCTGGTGCGTAGCAAGAGAACAGAGGACTGCCGTTATTGTAGTTGAAACGCATTACATTGCGCATTTCGGTGTTCTGAGCAACAATGTCAAAGCCGCCTACTGCATTTTCTGCGACGCTCCAATAATACTCGCCGCTATCATTAGGTTCGGCACCTGCCTTAAGGTAGTTGGAACCGGAAGAAGCGGCGTAGAGATATGCGTCATTCTTGTCCTGGATGGTGTAATAGCCTTCAAAATTTCCTTCGGTAACCTTGGTGAATTTGAAGAAGATGTCATCCATCTCGCAGGTGTCCTTAAGATCGCTTACCGTCAAAGAAGCAGCCCTAAGGTTGTTGTTGGAAGAACTGAACGCCCTTGCAGCATAGTAAGAAGTAACGTTGTCCTTGGTGTTGGCACCGACGATTGCCCAGGAACCGGAATAGTCAGGCTCGGTATTCCCGCCAACTTCTCCAACCAGAGGGTTGGTGAGTTCGTGGAAGTTGCTGCGCACCACGGTGAATTCAGCGTCGGAGGATATGGTTCCGACATTGCTGTTGTCCATATAGGTGAGCTCGAAGGTCACGCCGCTGAAGGTGTGGGGAGGAACTACCATGTAGTAGTATTCATCCTGGTCGAAGGCGGCCGTGAAGCTGGCGAGGGTTATGCCTTCGGAGCTGTCTCCAGAGCCTGCGCCGAGCACAGGGAAGCCTCTTTCAAGGGATACGGGATAGGTGCTGTAGAACTTGTGCTCAGGGTCGTTGCACTTAAGGGTGACGGTCTTGACGTTAGGCTGGCCGACCTTGAACTTGAGTACGCCGTAAGCGTTGAAGAACTTGAGGCTGAGGTTTTCCGAGCAGGCCACGGAAACCATTGCCTGAGGGTCGAAGCTGCCGGGGGTAGCTGTCTGCACGGTCTTGAAAGGCACGGTCAGAACCTCTGCGGCAAGCGCGTTGCGCGTATCGTAAGGGTAGATACCCCAGATCTTGGTAGCGGGAGCGACGGGGGTTGTGCTGTCGCTACCGAGAACTACGTTGAGGGTGCCGGTAAATGCGGCAGAGGCCTCTGCGTCGTCTCCTTCCTTGACGAACTTGGCGCCGCCGCCGGTGGCGTCTGCGGCAAAGAGGCTGAGCTCGTCGCCTGCGGTCCACCAGATGGTGGAGCCGTCGCGCTGGAGGGCGGTCTTGGTAACGCGGCCTTCACGGGTGGCCTGAATGGTTATTTCCTGGCCGGGCACGACGGGAACGTCGATTTCGGCTTCCTTGGGGGTGCAGCTTGCGACTGCGAGCGCGGCAAGCGCGAGAGTTCCGAATACGGTAAACCTTGTCATATCGTTATAAAATTATAATGTCCAGGGATCGCCTTGTTCAAGGCCTTCGTTACCCCAGTCTGTGGGGCTTTGACAGAGAATGTCGGGGATTGTTTCACAAAGCTCGGCAGCAGGAGCCTGGTAGAGTCTGTATGCTTTCATAAATAATAATGTTGATATTCAGAACAACGATGCGCGAAGGTACGAAAAATCGGCTAAACTTCAAGCCTCCGCCATCAATCTTTTTTCTCTTTGTAAAGGAACCTCTTGATCTTCATCGTGGCGGTCTTGGCAAAGGGCTTTTCCTCCACCTCCACCTCCTTGATGCGGCTATTGCGGTTGACGTGCGAGTTGACGAACTCCAGGATGGCTTGCTTGCGCTTTTCCAGGTCTTCCAGGAACTTGTCCTGATTGGCGTAGTTCCAGTCCAGCACGTTGTCGTTGAAGTGCACGAGCGCCACCAGGTGCCCGTCGCGCTCCACCACCAGCGACTCGTTGATATCCTTTATGTTGTCTATAACGGCCTCTATTTCCTCGGGGTAGATATTCTCTCCGGAAGGCCCCAGGATTATGCTGCCCAGACGTCCCTTGATGTAATACCGCCCATGCTTGTCCTGGCAGGCGATGTCTCCGGTGTGGAACCATCCGTCGGGCGACAGCACCTTGCAGGTACGCGCATAATCTTTATAGTAACCCTTCATCACGTTGTCTCCGCGGGCTACGATTTCTCCCTCGCCCGTCTCCGGATTAACGTTGTCCAGGCGCATCTCCACGCCGTAGGCAGCCCTGCCGAGCGAGCCCACGCGAGTCTCCCCAACGCGGGCGTAACCAATCAGCGGAGCCGTTTCCGTGAGGCCGTAGCCGATGGAATACGGGAAGCGGGCGCGCCTAAGGAACGCCTCCACCTCGCCGTCCAGCTTTGCGCCCCCGATGCCGAAGAAACGCAGCCTGCCGCCGAAGGTCTTCTTGAGCCTGAGGCCCACGAGGCGGTCCAGCAGCAGCGGGAAACCCTTCTGCATCCACCTCAGGAAGCGGCTGCCGGCAATGGTGGGCACGATGCTGGAGCGATAGATCTTCTCTATGACCAGCGGCACGCTCAGCATGGCGGTGGGGCGATATTTCTTGAAGTTGGGGAGCAGGATGGACGGGGTCGGCGGGCGCATGAGGTAGTAAACCTTGGCTCCTACGGCAAACGGGTAAAGCATGCCGATGCTCATCTCGTACGTATGCGCAAGCGGCAGGATGGAGATGAAGACGTCGCGCCGCCGTACGTGATGCGCGTCCCACGAGGCGCGGATGTTCACGCAGAAGTTCTTGTGCGTGAGCATCACTCCCTTGGCGGCGCCGGTAGTGCCCGAGGTGTAGATAAGGCACGCGACGTCGTCGGACAGGGGGCTCGATATGGAGCCGTCGCAGGTGTATGCCGATTCTCCGCTGCGGATGATGCTCAGGTCGTCTGTGCAGATGACGATGCGCATCCGCTCCAGCAGTTCCTCCGGCACCTTGGCCAACAGGCGGCGCGACACAAACAGGGCGCGCGTCTCCGAGTGGGTGAGGATATTGTTGATTTCGTTCTCCGACAGCTCGGTAAGAAGCGGCACCGCAATGCGTCCGTAGGCCGTTATGGCAAAGAATGCCGCCGGCCAGTTGGGCATATTCTGGGAGAAGATCGCAACTTTGTCACCGCTGTTTATGCCAAAGCTGGACAGCAGGCTGGACAGCCTGCGGCAGGTGTCCCGGAAACTGGAATAACTGTATGCCTGATCTCCGCCTATCAGCTCGTAGGCCGGGCGTTTGGAGTATTTTGTAGTAGAATATTCAAAGACCTCTGCAAGGGTCTGGAAAGTGTGTCTCATCAGTGTGTAATGTACTTGTCGGGGTGTTTTCCCACCAGGTGCATCTCTTCGTAAAGCTGCTGGATGCGCTTCATGTCGGCGCGGGGGTCGTCGGTAAGTTCTACCTTCCGGCCCCGGCCGACCCGCTTGGTGCCCCAGTCGAAATACCCCATGTAAACGGGAATGCCCGCGTTGCGGGCGATAAGATGGAAGCCTGTCTTCCAGTTCTTTATGGGCTTGCGGGTACCCTCGGGGGCCAGCGCCAGATGGAAGCGGCCGGGCTTCTGCATCTGTTCGATGACGCTGCGCAGCATATTGGTGGGGCTGCTGCGGTCTACGGGAATGCATCCCATGGCCTTGAGCAGCCACCCCACGGGCGGGAAGAAGAACTCTTTCTTGATCATGCACTTGGCGTGCTCGCCAAGAGACCTGTAATAGAGGTAGGAGATTACAAAATCCCAGCCCGAAGTGTGAGGGACGCCGAGGATGATTACCTTATCTTCCTCCGCGGCAGGTTCCACTGCCGTCCATCCCATCAGCCGCAGCAATCTGCCGCAAAACTTTGCCCATAAATCCATTGTGCAAAGATAGTGGTTTTTTTTAATATCTGATTTACAGCCACATACCAAACGACCTCTGGGAAAATCTCCCAGAGGTCGCAGCGTAAGTATTTGAGTGTCAGTTACATCTTCTTGACCTTATTCAAGAAGTCACGGACCCTCTGGGTGTATTCCATGGGGTGCTTGGCGTAGGAGTTGGCGTGAACGGCGTCGGGGGCTACCCAGAGTTCCTTGTATCCGTTTACCTTGGCCTCGTAGTTCTTGTAAACGTGGCTGGTGGGCACAAAGTCGTCTGCGTCGCCGTGGATGAAGAGCATCGGGCGGTCGCATTTTTCCAGCTGCTTGAGGGAAGATGCCTCCCAGAATCCCCAGCCGTACCTCATCTTGGATACAAGACTTGCACTCTGGAGCACATCAGGCGGAATGAATCCGAAGCTCTGCTTGCGGTTGTTGTTGAACTGCATGATGACGGATGAGTATCCGCAGTCTTCCACGAATGCCTTCACGTATTCAGGCAGCTCGTCGCCGCTGGTCATCATAACCGTGGCGCCGCCCATGGATACTCCGTGAAGGACCATAAAGTCGTCCTGGAAGATGCCGTGGGCCACCTCTATCCATTTTTCTACGTCCAGACGGTCGTTCCAGCCCATCTGGATATGGTCTCCCTCGGAGTAGCCGTGATACTGCAGGTCGGGGAAGAGGACGTTGTAGTTGAGTTCATCCCTGTACATGCGTACGAGATAGAGGAAGACATAGTGGTTGTCGCCATATCCGTGGACGACGATTGCGGTGCCCTGAGCCTCTGCGGGATCTTTGGCGGGCACATAGCAGGCGTGGACACGGAAATCGCGATATCCGGTGATGAAGGTGTCTTTGAGGACGCCCTGTGCCTTGAGGCCGTCGTACCAGGCGGTGCTGCCAGGGCAGAGGGAATCGGCTTTGGCGCGCGTGCGCTCGATGTCTGCCACACCGTGGGGCTCGGGAGTAAGGGCATAGCCCGACATATACTTGCCGGCGAGGCAGCCGGATACAAGCAGCGCTGCTGCCAGTATGGCGATAAGTGCTAGGATTTGTTTCATTGGTATGTAGTTGGTTATTGCTTTTTCGGTGTCGCAAATATACTAAAATAATATTAACTTTGCGCGTTATTTGCTAAAACCAAAACCTATGCAAGAAACAGCTCCGCGCAAAAAGCACCGTCTGGACCGCTACGACGGCTGGTATATCTCCGGCCTCGATTCGATGCACGTAATGATGCCCTATTTCTTCGGCCCCCGCACCAAGAACGAGGCCGTCCTGGGCGAAGTGCTAGACCTCACAGAAGTAGACAAATACCTGACAAAGAAGAACGAGGGCGACCCCGACTTCAAATACACCTGGTTCCACTTTATAGTGGCCACCATCGCAAAGACGCTCCTCCTGCGCCCCAAGATGAACTATTTCATCTCAGGCCACCGTTTTTACGAGCGCAAATACATACGCATTTCATTCGTGGTCAAACGCCAGCTTGACGAAAAGTCGGAAGAGCTCCAGGCCAACTTCCTGCTGGACAAAAACGGCGGCTCCCCGCTCGACCAGGTGCACGACTACGTCAAGGGATTCGTCACCAAGGTCCGCAAGGAAAACAAGACCGAGGGCATCACCAACGCCCTCAATATTATACAGAAGCTGCCCCGCCCGATCTTCCGCCTGCTGGGCTGGGCCCTTCAGAAAATGGAATACTACGGCATCTACCCCAAGGGCCTCGCCAAAGACGACCCTTGCTACGCCAGCGTATTCGTAACCAATCTGGGCAGCATCAAGATGCACGCAGACTACCATCACCTCTTCGACTGGGGCAACAATTCCTTCTTCATCGTCATAAACGAGAAGAAGCTCCGCCCCTTCTTCAAGGAAGACGGCAGCTACGAGATGCGCAACACCATCAAACTGGGCCTCACTATAGATGAGCGCATAGCGGACGGCATGTACTTTGCCAAGACCCTCACGCTCGTGCGCCACATCTTCGCCCATCCCGAGCTCCTTGACGAGCCCGCAGCAGCTCCTATTGAATTATGAAATTCGACTATAGCAACGTAAAGGCGCCGTGGCTCAGCAGCTACGACGGCGTCCCTCCTGTGCTCGACTACACAGAGAAATCCATGTCCGAGGCCGTGCTGGATATGGCGGCGGCAGAAAAGGACTTCCCGGCCCTCACCTTCATGGGCCGCAAGATCAGCTACACCCGTATGGCGGAGGAGATCGAACTCACCGCCCGTTCCTTCAAGGCCCTCGGCGTCCGCCCCGGCCAGAGGGTACTGGTGTGCCTACCCAACGTGCCCCAGGCTGTTTACTGCCTGTACGGACTCAACCGCATCGGCGCAATCGCATCTATGGTGCATCCTCTGTCGGCGGTGGGAGAAATCGTCTACTACCTTAACGAGGCGGATTGCGACATCGCGGTAACCCTGGACCAGTTCTACGCCAAATTCATCGAAGTATGCAAGCAGAGGCCAGTGAGCAAGCTCATTATCGCCCGCGTGTCCGAGGAGCTGCCGTTCCCGCTCAACATCGGCCAGAAGCTGATGACCGAGCGCAAGTTCCCCAAGCTCGCAAAAGACGGCTCCACCATCAGCTGGAAGGAGTTCCGGGCGCTGGGCGCGCGCTTCCAGGGGGAATACGTCTGCAAGAAAGACTACCTCAAGGAGGCCGTCGTGCTCTTCTCCGGCGGCACCACCGGCGTAACCAAGGGCATCATGCTGTCCGACCTCAACTTCAACGCTCTCGCCCTGCAGACGGCGGAGATGAGCAAGGAGAATGTGCACCACTGCCGCATGCTTGCCGCAATGCCGGTGTTCCACGGCTTTGGCCTCGGCGTGTGCATCCACACAGTGCTCTATGCCGGCGGCACCTCGATCCTCGTACCGCGCTTCAACGTAAAGAGTTACGCCCAGCTTATCAAGAAAACCCGCCCCAACTTCATTGCCGGCGTGCCCACCCTCTTCGAGGCCATCACCCGCAACGAATATCTGGACGGAGCAGACCTCAGCTGCCTGCGCGGCGTCTTCTCCGGCGGCGACTCCCTCACCATCGAGCTCAAGAAGAAGTTCGACAAGTTCCTGGCCGACCATAATTGTTCAGTACGCGTGCGCGAGGGCTACGGCACCACCGAATGCGTGACCGCTTGCTGCCTCACCCCGCACGACAAAGAGAAGGAGGGAAGCATCGGCATCCCGTTCCCCGATACCTTCTTCCAGATCTGCAAGCCCGGCACCTGCGACGAGGTCCCTTATGGCGAAGAGGGCGAAATCTGCCTCACCGGCCCCTCCATGATGCTCGGCTACATCAACCACCCGGAAGAGAATCGCAACACCCTCCAGAAGCACGCCGACGGCCACGTCTGGCTCCACACCGGAGACCTTGGCGTCATGGACGAAGAAGGCTTCATCTACTTCCGCCAGCGCATCAAGAGGATGATCGTAACCAGCGGCTACAACGTCTATCCTTCACAGATAGAGAACATCCTGGAGGGCCACCCGGCCGTGCAGCGCAGCTGCGTCATAGGCGTGCCCGACCCGTACAAGATGCAGAAAGTCAAGGCTTTCGTGGTCTTGAAGAAAGACGTCCAGAATACCCCCGAACTCATAGAAGACATAATGGAGCACTGCCGTAAGCACATCGCCAAATACGCAATGCCCTACGTCATAGAAGTCCGCGACTCCCTCCCCACCACCCTCGTCGGCAAAGTCGCCTACACCCAGCTATCGTAAGCTTGGTTCAAACAAAAAACTGCACCGGTTTTGCCGGTGCAGTTTTTTGTTTGCATTCAGTAGTTTAGAACTGATAGTTGATACCGATTCCGATCCAGAGGCCGGCGTCGAGGCCGGGGGTGAAGCACTTGGCGAGCTCGGCGGAAATGATGAAGTTCTGGTTCATCGCGAGCTTGAGGCCGAGACCGGCGCTGTAGATGAGCTCCTTGATCTTGTCCGGATTGTAGATGGTGCTGCCTCCGCTGTATCCGTTGATGGTGAGGAGTGCAGGATCGTCGATTACCTTGTTGAGGACGTCGGCACGGTAAGGCTTGGTGATGATGCCGGCATCGAAGAACGGATTGGTAGCCAGATAGAAGTACTGGTTGAAGAGCTTGAAGTTGACGATCTTGATGCGCAGCTCGGTATTTGCCCATGCAAGGCCTTCTGCCAGAACCCTGTTCTCACGCAGACCGCGGATGGTATTGGAGGAACCGAATCCCTCGGAAATCATGTTGCGCTGCACCAGAAGGGGATTGTTCTGGATCATGTAGATGGGAGTCTCTCCCAGGATGGTCTGCTGCCATGCAAGACGATATGCGAACACAGGGTCGCCTGCGGGCAGATGGATGGGGATGTCGATGTAGTGGCGGAAATACACGCAAGCCTTCAGATAAGGGCTGTAGAGGCCTGTGGCAGGATTTCCTGAGTAAGGGGCGCCGTTGAGGTAGGCCTCTGCCCAGATACCCCTGTTGGGCGCAGCCTCGATGTCGCGGGTGTCGAACACGAAACCTGCGTTGAGCTCCAGGGACATACCGCCCGCAGCCTCGCCGGCCTTGATGGCGCCAAGCTCCTGATACTTCTTGAACAGGGTGAGGTTGTGGTCGTAGTTTGTCTTGGTGCCGTCTTTGTTGGCATCCACGGCGGGATCCCTCATGTCGCCAAGGGTCCAGTTCCAGAAGTTGACGCCGGCAGCCCAGTTGAGGTTGTCCGTGATGCGGCCCTGAACGTTGGCCAGCACGCGGAGCATCTGGCGGCTCATTCCGTAGTAGTTGACGTTGTTGGAATTATAGATAAGGTTCCTGTTGCCCCAGAGTGCATAGTCGACCGAAGTAAAGCTTGCGGGGACGCCGGAATCGAAGGATGCCGGACCGTTGAAGCCCCAGAAACTGTACAGAGGGTCGTTCATATAGGTTACGGATGCGTTTACGCGCATGCCGGGAATCAAATACTTGGAGTCGTAGGCAAGATAGAGGCGCATACGGTGGCTCTTGGTAAAGTAGGAA
This sequence comes from Bacteroidales bacterium, assembly GCA_017616595.1. Classification (GTDB taxonomy): domain Bacteria; phylum Bacteroidota; class Bacteroidia; order Bacteroidales; family UBA932; genus Cryptobacteroides. Next base: position 16,737 of record JAFZXV010000112.1, on the reverse strand, counting down.
GCCTCCCAGCTGATCTTATGGAGGGGATCGGGGTAGGTCTTGCCGTCGCCGTAATAATATACGTCGCCAAAGGCGCCTGCCTGGAAGCCGTTGTCTGCAGAGAATGTTGCGGTGGGCAGTACGCCGAGGCTCCATCCGGTCTTCATTTCCTTCTCGGGCTCGGCTGCTGCGGCTGCGGCCTCGACGGCTGCCTCGGTTGCTGCCTCAGCGTCCACTTCCTGTGCGGAAACTGTGTAGCACAATGCTGCAAGGGTGAATGCAGAGAGTGTCAAAAAGAGTTTTTTCATATCGGTAATTAGAATAAATGTTAATCCGTTAAGTCCACAAATATAATAAAAAAACTTATCTTTGCGGTATGAGAATCCGCAATTTCCTCGCTGCAGCACTCGTGCTTCTGGCCGGCTGCGCACAAGACATACACGTAGACAGGATGCTGCTCAACCCCCAGAGCCTGCTCATGGCGGTAGGGGATACCCAGACCCTCAGCCCCGAGTTCGTATCCGGCAATGCAACCACAGTGGAGTGGGTTACAGACAATCAGGAAGTAGCCACCGTCAGCCAGGACGGCACTGTAACTGCAGTTGCTCCGGGGTCTGCCATCATTACCTGCCGCAGTGCAGAAGGCCTTTACGCCGCCTGCGACGTATTCGTGCGTGGCTATAAGAGCGAGCTTGTGGCAGGCGTGCAACTCTTCCATCACGATCTTACGCTCCACCTTGGAGAGAATGTTCAGATGATAGCCTCAATAATCCCGGAGACCGCTGTAAACCAGAATGTTATGTGGCGCAGCTCCTCTACCGGAGTGGCTTACGTCAACTCCAGCGGCTTCCTCCGCACCCTCATCCAGGGCACTGCCGTTATAACCGTTACAACGGAGGAGGGCGGTTTTCAGGATTTCTGCAACGTAACGGTGCTCCCGCCGTACATTTACGTAGAGGGCATAGGACTGGCCCAGCAGCAGTGTTCTCTCAACGTAGGGGAGTCCGCCCAGCTTGAGGCGGAAATAATACCGGAAGACGCCTCCAATCCCAACGTTACCTGGGCATCTTTGGACGATAGCATAGTAACCGTAACCCAGGAGGGCGTAATAACCGGCATAGCTCCCGGTACCGCCGGCGTAAAGGTAACGACGGAAGAGGGCGGCTTCAAGGCCTACTGCCTCGTTACCGTCTTTGAGCCGTCCGGCTCAGAGGAGTGACGCAATACTCTCGTAGTACTTTTTGCTGATAGGAATTCCCTCGTCCGCCAGGCCGAGGTCGGCTACGTTTATGCCGCCGGGCTCTTTGCGGATGAGCTTTACGTGATGCGGATTCACGATAAAGCAACGGTGCGTGCGCGCAAAGCCTGCCTTCTCGCACAGGGGCTCGATATTCTTCATTGAATTGCGCAGCTGGAAGCGCTTCTCTATGCCGTTGTCCAGATAGTGGATGATGATATAGTTCTCGTTTGACTCGATGTACAGCACCGCCGATGCCTCCGTAATGAATTTGAGCTGATGGCGGTTGTCGTAAAACTTGAGCCGGGCGTCCCCCTCGGGCGTACCGGCCCGCGGCTCGTCCAAAGCCATATAGAGGAGCGTCAGCACAATGTAGGGGATAACCAGGACTGAGCCGATGGCGCTCACGCTGCGGCCGAAGTAGTAGAAATAGCCGCCGTCGTACCCGTGATCCATAAGCACCAGGTAGAGGCCCGTGAATGCGCAGCAAATCAGCATTTCCCCTATGCACCAGAAGGAATAGCGCCAGAGCGTGGCGGGGAAGTGCTTACGGATGAGCCAAAGCGTCATGCGGGAGATTGCAGTTACCACCAAGATGATGGCTGAGCAAATGACCACGTTGAAGGAGTTTACGTTAGGCAGCGCGGCGTAGCTGTCTCCTGCAGCCATAAGGGTGCTGAGAGCCTTGGGCTCGTATGCCAGAGCCCCGAACAGGAAGCAGGCAGGGATGGCCGCCATATGTATGAAGGTTGACGGAAGGTGCGTGATGGCACGTGGAAATGCTTTCATTCGTCACAAATTTTGTTGTGACAAAAATAATAATTATTTTGATTTCGTCACACTTTTCAAGGGTTTTTGTCACAAAATTGCCATTTTTGTCACAAAATTCAGTCATTTATCCCCCTTATTTTCGGGAACGGGTGCACCTGCGTAATTTTGCATCGCCAAACAGAATAACGCATTGACATGACAGCACCTGAATGGACCAGATTAGAAAATTCTGCAATAATATATCCTTCTTGCCGGACCCGCAAATACGCAACGGTGTACCGGATGGCCATAACCCTTGACGCTCCCGTCGACGCCGCCCTGCTCGACCAGGCACTGCAGAGCGTGATGCGCCGCTTCCCCAGCTTCCGCTATTCCATACGCCGCGGACTGTTCTGGTGGTTTCTCCAGAAATTGGAGAACGATCCCACGGTCGGATCCTTCCGCCGCCTCGCCCCCATCGACGTCAATCGCAACGGCGGCTATATGTTCCGCCTCGGATGTGACGACTCCCGCATCTTCCTGGATGTCTATCACGCCCTGACGGACGGCAACGGCGCCCTAACCTTCCTGCTGAGCCTCGTTGCCGAGTATCTTAAGATCTCCCAGGGCACGGAAGTCGAGTACGGCAAGTGGATTTACAATCCCGACGACGAGCCCGTCGCCGAGGAACTCGAAGACGGTTTTGACAAATTCTCCGGCACCAAAGGCTCGCTGGACGACGAGAAGAAAGCCTGGCACATCAAAGGCACGGAAGAACTCCCCGACGTTCTGAATTCCATGGGCGTTTCCTTCTCTGCAGACCAGATAGTGGCAAAGTCCAAGGAGCTTGGCTGTACCGTTACAGAGTTGCTCAGTGCGCTGATGCTCATATCGTTACAGGAGGTCCACGCATCCCAGAAGGGCCGCAAGAGCCCTCACATCCGCATGGAGCTCCCCGTTAATCTGCGTCCGATATTCGGCAGCAAGACGCTGCGTAATTTCTCTTCTTACGTATATCTGGGGCTGGACGTCAGCAATGGATATCTCAACTTTGAAGACGCGCTCCGCGAGGTCATCTACCAGAAGAGGCTCTACATGCAGCCCGGCCGGCTCACCCGCCGCATTGCAGCAAACGTTGCGCTGGAAGACAACCTTGGCATCAGGATGATCCCGCTGTTCATCAAAAAGCCCATCATCAACCTCATAAACTTCCTCAAAGGCGACAATTACGGCACCTACACATTCTCCAATATCGGCAATGTGGAGCTGCCGGAGGCCGTTGCGACGCATGTGCGGGACCTGAACTTCGTCCTGGGACGCACAAGAGGCCGTTCCGGGTCTTGCGCAGGCGTGAGTTTCGGTGGCCGTATGTACTTGAATTTCACCAGGAAGATAGTGCAGGACGACTTTGAGCGCATTTTTACACTCAGGCTGCGCGAATTGGGTGTGTGGGCGAAGATAGAAGTCCCGGCTTCTCCGCTCAGGCCTCACGACCCTGCAGAAACCGCCCGCAGACGCCGCTTCAGCGGCAATTCCCGCTTCCCGGGCTTCTTGTTTTTGTTTTAGTTTCACGCCGGTTTCGTTGTAGTTTCGCTCCAGGAAACGAAATATAAAACGAAACACATCAAAACAAAAACTGCTTTTATATAAAACCCGCATACACGCGTATGCGGAGCCGTTTTTCTGCGCCAAACGAAATTTTTTAAAAATTTTTTAGAAAATGTTTGGTGCACTGTGGTGTGATTTCCAAAAATTATACTACCTTTGCAACCGCTTCTTCTAAAGAAGAACACAACAGGTTAGATAAGAAAATCGGATTATGTTCGCAAAGGCTCTCATAGCCCTGTTATCTGCCGCCGTACTGTCCCTCGGGATGATCGGTGGCGATAATGCATTTATACAGGCCGCCCAGCCCAGCGCTTTTTTTGTACGCGCGTATGTGAGCGAGGGCGCATCCGCATCTGCACAGGCAGATACGCTCGCCTCTGAGCCCGCTGCGGCAGACTCCGTCGTCCGCACTCCTTCCTTCGCCCTCAGCACAAACTTCTTCTTCGAGTACGCTGCCGTATTCACCGGCTACAATACCGTGCCCCTCAATATCGGCGTGGAGTTCCCCATCGGCCAGAACTGGAGCGCTTATGCAGATTACATCATCTCCACCCCCTGGCACGCATGGAACAACAACGCCGAGTGCGCAGAGCTCATGCACCTCAACATCGGCGGCCGCTGGTATCCCCGCGGTCTCTTCCTCAGCCCTGCAGCAAGGCGCATCGCCCGGGAAACCGAGGCACCCCGCCTCCTTGACGGTCTGTTCGCATATGCTACCGTCGGCGTAGGATACTACGATTTCGAGCTCCTCGGCAAAGGCTATCAGGGAGAAGATATCCTCGGTGCCCTGGGAGCCGGCTACAGCCTCTCCTTCTCGGAGAACCTGGGCGTCAACTTCGCCCTCGGCTTCGGTCCGCTCTTCACCCGCTACCGTTATTACGAGGGACGCTCCAACAACGAGCACCTCATGTTCCAGTACCGCGGTACCTGGCGTTACTTCGGTCTTACAGACGCCAAGATATCACTGGTATGGCTATTGTATAACAAACGCAAAATCAAATCGAAAGAGTAAATGAGAAGGCGTCTGTTCATATTCTTCTTCGTAGCGCTTACGGCCCTTACAGGCTGTATGCGCCGCGAGCTTGAATATGGCAACGCCAGCATCTTCCTGCGCCTTAACATCCGCCTCAACGTAGAGGTCAACGGCCAGTTCGTAGACCTGCCCGAGCCCGAGATGATGCGTGTGATGTTCTTCGATCCAGACACTTACGAGCTCATTACAGAGAGCTACCTCCCTGCAGGCGGCGGCCGCGTATCCCTTCCTCCGGGGCGCTACAAGTTCATCGGTTACAACTTCGATACAGAGGCCACCCTGCTCCGCAACGACCGTAACTACTACTCCATCGAGGCATACACCAACGAGGTTTCCCAGGCACTCAAGACCAGTACGCTCAACGCAATCCGCTACGCCAAGTCGGCCACTTCCTCCAAGAAGACAGACACCAACGGCGACTCGGAAGACGAGGAAGACAGCGCATGGGAACTGGCTCTCCGCAAGGTTCAGGAGAATCCCGTCATATACGAACCCGACCACCTCTTTGTCTCTCACCAGGACATAGAGGTCTTCAACGTTGATGGGGTACAGACCATCGAGGCCTATGCAGAAACCATCATCGAAACCTGGAAAATTTCCGTCCGCATAAAGAACGAGCAGTATATGGCGTCTGCGCGCGCACTGCTCACCGGCCAGATCGCATCCAACTTCATCGGTCTTCCCAAGGAAGAGGGTAAGACCGACACCGACGTCACTCTGATGTTCGACATGACCGCGGGCACGGACGATGAAGATAACGACGTCGTCGTGGGCCAGTTCAACACCTTCGGCAAGAACCCGTCTGTAGAGAGCCGCCTCTGGCTTACCATCATCATCAAGACCGTCGGAGGAGACACCGTCGAGTGGCATAGAGACATCACCGACGAGTTCTTCACCGACGAGGCCATTGAAGACCAGACCATAGAAATAGTTGAAGAAATAATCATCGACGAGCCTCAGCCTGGCAACACCGGCAACGGCGGCTTCCAGCCGGGCGTGGACGACTGGAATGAAGAAAATATACCCATCGATATTTAAAATATTAAAAATCAATAATTTATGTTAAACCTTTTTATAAACAATCAAATCATTATGAAAACCAATCAATTGATTCTCGCCGCTGCACTGGTAGTGCTCGCAGGCTGCAACAAGGTAAATGTCGAGACCTTCGACGAGACCAACGAAATCGGCTTCCGCGCCGTAGCTTCCATGGCCACCAAGGCCAATGATGCCATCATTTCCGGTACCACCTACGCTACCGAGAACACCTTCCAGGTCTGGGGCTGGCAGTCCGAGAACGGCCTCTTCACCGATGCCGTACTTGTAGACAACTACGCTTCCAACTTCATGAGCAACCTCACCATCTCTTACTGCGGTGGCCCTCAGAGCCGCGCCGATGCATGGAGAAATGCTGACCACTACTACTACTGGCCCTTCACCGGCGCCATCAGCTTCCTCGCCGTGCATCCTTCCACCGTTGCTCCTACCTCCACAGGTTGGGACGCAACCAACAAGAAGCCTAAGGCTACCTTTGCAGACTACACCATCGTTCCCGGCACCAACGAGACTGTCGACCTCATGCTCGCCGACAACTGGGGCACCCGTCGCGCAGACGCTCTCCCTATGGTCTTCAAGCACGCCCTTTCCCAGATCGTCGTCATCGTAAAGACCAACGAGGATTACACCAATGACGTCAAGTTCGATGTCAACAGCGTGCAGTTCAACAAGATCGACCTCTCCGGCGACCTCGCCTATGCCAACACCGCTTTCGACTGGAGCGACAACGCCGCCCAGACCCAGGATTGGATGTACTACAACACCATTCATGAGAATGTCAACGCCACTCCCGCCATCTACGGCGCAGCAAAGGTTATGATTCCCCAGAATGCCAACCCCGATGATACCGCTACTACCGATGTTATCGAAGGTACCACCCTTACCATCAACTACACCATGACTCAGACCGGCAGCGCCGCCATCACCGGCACCGTCGTCGTTCCCGCTCCCTGGAACAAGGTTAAGGAAGGTTCTACCGATTACGATCCCGCTGTCGCATTCCCCGGCTGGGAGCCTGGCAAGAAGTACAACTACACCCTCAACTTCAAGCTCAACGAAATCACTTTCGCTCCTGAGGTTACCGATTGGGTGGAGGTAGATGTGCAGACAATCAACATCCTTGACTAATTACCTGCCATCACAAAAGAGAAATAAACAAACAAATTAATAATAACAGTTTTATGAAAAAGTTTTTCTTCCTCGCAGCCGCCGTGCTCGTAGCACTCGCAGCCTGCACCAAGAACACCATTGACACTTCCGACGTGAAGGAGATCTCCTACAACGCAGTCACTGGCAAGAACGCCTCTACCAAGGCTATCATCAATTCCACTTTCTACGCTCCCACCGACCCTGCATTCGGTATCTGGGGTCTCTATCAGACTGAGAGCTGGAGCGCTAACCACTCCGCCAGCGTGTGGGTTGGTGCAAGTGCCAGCGCCGCTACCCAGATTACCTATGATCTTGATTCTGAGTCTACCGCTAACAGCGAGGCCTGGAGAAACGCCTCTTCTGTCGATTACTGGCCTCTCACCGGCTCCCTGGTATTCATGGGTTATTCCCCTTATGCCAATGTCAGCAGCAAGGCCGCCATTTCTGTGACTGACAACAAGGCTACCCTGACCGTCACCAATTTCCAGACGACCACCGGCAACTGGGTTGACGACCTCATGTGGAGCGACGCAGTAGAGAAGAGCGCCAACGACACCAACTACGATGCCGACGGTACCAATGCCACCACTTACAACGGTGTCCCCGTAGTGTTCCATCACGCCCTTTCCCAGATCTCTATCTTTGCCAAGACCGACAAGGATTATGCTGCTCTGGATTACACCTTCACCATCACCGCTCTCTCCGTGACCGTTGACGACAACGCCACCCTTACCGTTGCCGACGACCTCAGCGCCGACCCTACCGTTACCTGGACCGAGCCTGCAACCGACGCTACCCGCACCGTCCTTTCCGCAGCATCCCCTGCCCTTACTACCAGCTTCGTAAAGCAGGGTGACTCCTTCCTTGTTATCCCGCAGACCCTTACCGCTGCCCAGGATATCATCACCGTCACCTATCAGGTAGTACACAACGGCGTAACCTCCACCGCAACCAAGAACATCAGCCTCACCGCCGGTGACAGCGTTGCTCTTAGCGCTTTCGCCAAGAACACCAAGTACAACCTCAACCTTGTCTTCTCCATCGACGAAATCAAGTACTCTCCTGATATCATCGATTGGGAGGCTACTTCCAGCAGCGAGTATGAGGTTCCTCAGGATGCTATCTCATCTTAAAAAGTGTATTACACAGAATTCATAACAATACAACACAAATAACAATGAAAAAACTCGTTTTCATCGCTGCAGCTATCGTAGCACTTGCAGCTTGCACCAAGACCGACATTGAACTCAACAATGCCAATGTAATCAGCTTCTCTCCCAACGCCCTGTCCACCAAGGCTCTCATCCTTCCCGACAGCGACTCCCCCGAGCAGCTTGCTTTCCCCACCACCGAGTCCTTCAACGTGTTTGCATTCGCAGACCTCGACGGCACCGGCAGTACTTATGAGACCAATTATGTCAGCCCCCTCATGGATGATGTAAACATCTCCTATAAGAACGGCGACTGGAAAGCAACCACCGGCACCTATGTATGGCCTGCCACCGGTACCGTAGACTTCTATGCATACTATCCCGAGAGCCTCAACGCTACCTTCGACGACGCCAACGATCCCAAGGGACTCGTCTTTTCCGGCATCGAGCTCGGCACCACCGTTGGCAGCCAGATCGACCCTCTCGTGAGCAGCACCCTCGCACAGATGTCTTCTACCAAGCCCACCGTCGGCCTCGTGTTCAAGCACATCACCAGCCAGATTGCCGTCACCGCATTCGACGCTACCACCACCGCCTCCCTCCAGGGCTACATCACCATAGAGAAGGTCGTCTTCAACAACATGAAGACCAGCGGCGACTATCGTGAAGGCACCACCGTCGGCAAGGGCCAGTGGAGCAATGTCAACACCAACACCAACTTCGTTTCCTTCCTCGGCAGCGAGGTTCTCTCCACCACCGAGAGCTATCTGTCCGCCGGTTCCTTCGCACAGGCAATCGACAACAGCGCAGCTTTCGTAATCGTTCCCGTAGACGTCATCAACTCCGCCGCCGGCCAGTCCATCGACGTTACCTACAGCATCGCCGAGTATCAGGCAAACGGCTTCCTCTATCCTGCAACTCAGAGCCAGACCGTCACCATCCCTCTGTATGGCAAGGTCAGCAACAACAAGTTCCAGAATGGCAAGCGTTATGTCTTCCACATCGGAATTTCCCTCGACGGCGCCAACAACGAGATCATGTTCTCGCCTAAGGTAGAAGGCTGGGATACCGAGGATATCACCGGTATCACCGTCGACGCAGTCAACGCATCCCTGATGTAATGGCAACGAGAATCGATTGTTTATAATATATCTCCGATCGGGCGGGGCAATACGGCTCCGCCCGGGGAGGAGATAGAATCATAACGATCAAAAAGCCTTGATTACACATAGCAGACTGTCCATAACCCTTCTTCTGGTGCTCGCATTTGCGTCCTGTGTCCAGAACATCCCCGAGCAGGATCCTGTTCCGCCGATGTTGTTCTCTGCGGTCGCATCACATTCCACCAAGGGTATCATATCAACGACGAACTATCCGCTCGACGAGCCGTTCGCCGTACAGGCGGTCTACTATTCCGACGCTTCAAGCACAGGCTCCATGTACATCCCCACGCAAACGGTAATGTACAATTCTGAATATGGGCAGTGGAAGACCAGCCCGGACTATTATTGGCCCGAGGGTGGAAGCATCCACTTCTATGCAGGTTCTCCCATCCTGCCGGAAGTCAGCATCAGCACCGATCGCGGCGTGGAGGCAGACTGGACCATATCGTCCATAGACGATGCACTTGTCGACCTCTGTTTTGCAGAGGCAACGGAGAATTGTGCAAACCATTCGGTGGCAGTGCCTCTGGTGTTCAGCCACGCCCTGAGCCAGGTATGCTTCAAAGCGCGCACACTCAAGAATTACTCATACTCACTGTCGGCTGACAATATGATTCAAGCCAACGTCATAAACGTGGTTCTGGATTCGGTAAAGGTTAGGGGCATAGTGTCCAAAGGCCACTTTGTCCAGCATCCTCTTGGCTGGAGCGTAGACGACTCCGTGACTTCCGAATTCGTGCTGTACCGCAGTCCCACTGGCCTCGAGCTCCGTTGCGACCGCTACGAGAACCCCATCCTGACGACAATCAACACCCTGCTCTTCATCCCCCAGATACTGCTGAAGGATCTGCAGCTTGAGGAATGGCATCATGTCAGCATCCGTTCAAGTGTCACAGACACTACCACGGGGCAGATCATCCAGGATCTGTCTTATACCGTTCCCAGAACATCCGTCACCTCGCTTGCAGATTATTGCACCCGCTGGGTAATGGATTACAAATACACTTTCCGCCTTGCCGTCGGCCTGGAAGATACGGAGCTCACAGCAACCCTTACCGACTGGACCGAGACCAAGGAGATAATACTAGGCGACGAATGAGAAACAAGCTCGCGTATATATATATATTAGGTGTAATCTTGGCAGCCTCCTGCTCGCAGCTGGATGTCGAGAGGCCCGACAATGCAATTTCCTTCACTCCGGTGGCCGCAAAAGCCACAAAGGCAATCATTTCCGGTGCCACATATCCCACCTCGGAATCCTTTGCGGTAAGTGCTTACCACAACGGAACCGCCGCTTATTTCGAAGGCCTTCAGGCTACCTATTCGTCCAGCCTCGCACTATGGGCTACCGCAATCAGCCAATACTGGCCGCTTGCCGGTTCGCTCACCTTCATTGCAGCCAGTCCCTGGGACGCTCCCGGAGTTTCCATCACTTCCAGCGGCGTTTCCGCCACCGGCTACACCATCCAGAACGCTGCGCAGATGACAACAGACCTCTGCTACGCGTCCGCAACGGTGGCCGACTGTTCCAATCATCCGGAATCGGTCAACCTTACCTTCTCCCACGCCCTTGCGCAAGTCGTTTTCCGCGTCAAGGCGGCGGGATACTACAACACCGGCTCCAAGACTGTTTCGCTGTCCATGACATCCCTGTCACTCAGCGGCGTCCTGTCGGCAGGCGATTTCGCCTCCGAAACCTGGAGCGACCAGAACACCCCGTACAACTACAGTCTTTCAAGCAGCACTACGGCCCTCACCTACGACGGCTCCAACAACCCCGTCACCGCCGACGTCTGCTCATTCCTGTTCATTCCGCAGGAAATTCCTTCCAACGCCCGCATCAACGTGGGCTACTCTGTCGTCCAGACAGTTTCCGGGACTCCCTACACGCTGGAGAACGCCCCGGTAGCCATCCCCCTCACCAGAGCCGTCACAGAATGGCAGCCTGGCAAGAAGTACATCTACACCCTCAATATAGGGTTGAACAACCTCATTTCCATCTCTGTCAGCGTAGCAGGCTGGCAGGACGAGAATGCCAATATAATCGTTGAAGAGTCATAGAATGAAGAAACGCTTCCTTTGCATACTTGCAGCCGCCGCGGCAGTGTTCTCCTGTGTCGAGCCCAAAGACACCGGACTCGCCGACGGTACCATCGTGGTTGTGCCCGAGGAAGGCGGTGCTACAAAAGCGCTGCTCAACAACACGACTCTCAAGACCAACGGCAACCGCGTCCATGTGATCGACGTCCTCACCGGATTCACCGGAACGGCGTCCTGGATGAGCGGCAACCAGTATATCAACGAAGACGTCGTCTACTCCGGAGCCGCAGTCTGGGGCTACAATTCAGGCCTGACCTATCCCTGGACCACTACCGGCACCCACCGTTTCTTTGCGTGGTTGAGCTACGACGCATCCATGAACCTGGAAGCAGACTCCCACTTCAACACCACTCTCTACGATAATTTCTCCTTCTCCGAGCAGGAAGGCGGATCCCTTTCCGTCCCTGCTTTCGAAATGACTACGGAGACACCTCAACTTGACTTCCTCTACGGCAATACCGTTAATTATATAATGCCTTCTGGTGCCGTTTCCCCGGTGCCCCTCGTGATGCAGCATCTCTTCAGCGCAATCAGCATCCAGCTGAGCAACGAATCGCAGGACCATATACTGGTGCAGAACGTCACCATCGACGGTCTTAAGAACAAGAGAAGCGCAACCGTCACCTTTGTCGGTTATCCTGCCATGACCGATTATACCGCTTCCACCGGCTTTGTCAATAACGCCCTCTTTTATACCCTCCCCGACGCAACCAGAACCCTGGCCGAGGGAGAGACGTACGATATTCTTGCCCGCGTTAAGAATACCTCCGTCGGTGAGTACAGGCTCATCTGGCCCCAGGGAACCGAAGACCTGGCCCCAGGTAATGTTGACGACCTGAGTACATACCCGATAACAGTACAATACAAGTATCTTGATGGCGAAGACGACTCCAATCATACCGCCCACCTTCGTTTCCCTGAAGGCATGGCCCTCAGGCCCGGTTTCCGCTACGCCATCACCCTTCTCTTTACCCAGAAGCATATCGAGCTCAATTTCAGGGTCAATCCCTGGGAATACAATCTCAACGAATGGTCCTTCAGGGAACAGTCCATCTCTGAGGTTACGGAACTCGACTTCAAAGGCAATGAGGGTTACGACAAGCCTTCCAAGACCTGCCGTATAATCGGCGGTAACCCTGTCAAGGGTACTTTCAGGATCGTCAACCCCTCCGGAGCTTTCTGGTCCATAGAACCTATCGGCGATGTCGAATACTTCACCATCAGCCCCAACCAGGGCATGATAGACAGCGACAACCCCAACTATGAGTTCTATGTCATCCCCAACCTCGACCCTTCGCTAGACCGAAGCGTCGACAAGAAACTGAAATTCAAGTTCCACGTACGTTTTACCGACGGCACTTACCACGACGCCAACTCAGAGATAAACCGCGACGACTGGACCGTAATACTGCCCAAGAATTAGTATGAAAACGAGAATCTGCCAAATCTTAGCGCTGTCCGCTCTGCTAGCGGCGTTCTCCTGCCAGAAAGAGCCTCTGGGGGCTCCCGAACTGGAAGGAGGAGGCCTGCAGCTCACTTTCGTATGTAACGGGCAGGACACCAAGGCTACCATGCCCGGTGAGGATGAGTATCACGAGAACACCCTCACCACCATAGACTATTTCCTCTACCCCGAAGGACAGACGGGGCGCAACGCATATCTCAAAGGCCGTGTCGTTATGAACGGGCGTACCAGCTACAACGTTCTTGTCAATACCTCCCAGCTCTCCGCCCTCTTCAGCGGCGCAGCCGTTGGGCAGCACTGCGACGTTTACGCCATTGCCAACTACCCCGGGCCTGCCTCCGACTTCAACACCGCTTCCGACACTCTGACACTTCGCAACCTGGCTGTCTCCACATCCTTCAAGGACAATCTCATAATGCCCGACTTCGTAATGTGCGGGCATTCCAAGGCCGAGGTCATCAACAAGAATAAGACAAAAGCTGCTTCGGGCACGGTCAACCTTACCCGTGCCGCTGCCAAAGTGTCCTTCGAGTGCCGCATCGTCGACTATGTCGACATAGACACTGAAGTTTATTCCAACGGCGTGTACGTCAACACTGTTACTACTCGTTGGACGCCAATCCTCACGGGCATAAACGCTTATCTTGTAAACGGATACAAGAACGGCAAAGTATGCGGCGCTCCCGTAGGTTCCGAGGCAAGCGGCTTTTTCCGTTACGACCAGCGTACTCTCACCGACGCCGACAGCGACGACTGGTACACCTGCCCACCGTTCTACTCCTATGCCCAGAGCTGGAACCCCGGTGACGAAAGCGAGCCTTTCATCAAGCTTGTCGTTCCATGGTCCTATCTTAACGACCAGGGTGTGCCTGCCGGCCAGAAGCAGTTCTACTACAAGGTCCCTTGCCCCGGCTTGAAGATGGATGCTAACACATGGTACCACATCAAGCTCGACGTCGCTATCCTCGGCGGCGACGACTTCGAAGCCATGCTTGAGGTGGCCGGCGAGTACTACGTCATGCCATGGAACACCCAGACCATAGTCGAGGCCGACGCCGAGATCAAAGACGCACGCTACATCAGCTCGCCGTCCAACACTTACACGATGTATAATACCACCAAGCTTGACGTGGTCATTACTTCCTCCAACGACTCCGAACTCAACCTCAAGTCGGTGTCTTATTATGATTTCGTAAACAAGAGCAATACCGATTATACCACGACCGCCCGCACCAACAACTGGATTACCTACAACGACGATACCCGTACCTTCACGATTAACCATACCCTTAACAACGACGTAACCAGCAACAACTTCGACTCGTCGCCGTACGTGTTCACCTTCGAGATACGCCATTCTGGTACATCAGACGATCACAAATACACGACAAAGGATATAGTCGTGACCCAGTATCCGGCAATGTACATCGCAGAATTGCAGTCCAACAAGTATGCTTACATCAATGGCACCGGCAATTCTGCTACTCAAGAAGTTACCTGTTACGACAGCAACAACAACTCTTTGTCCACCCTGCCGTCCCGCAACTCTATCAATGACTCCGGCGACAACACGAATTCCCATATGTACCGTATTCACGTTACAAGTGTTGCCGGACTCAACTATACTATCGGAGACCCCCGCCTCTGGACGGAGAACCATGTCACTACCCTTACCGGCCTTGGAAGCGATTACATGGAATCGGCTGCAATAAACGAAGATATGATCGCTCCAGTGTTCATGGTGGCTTCTTCCTGCGGAAAGACTAAGGAAACTTCGTATGATGTTGCAAGGACAAGATGTGCGGCATACCAGGAAAACGGTTTCCCCGCGGGAAGATGGAGGGTCCCCACCAAGGCGGAGATCATGTTCCTTATCCAGCTTTCGGAAAAGGACAAGATCCCCCAGCTTTTCACCCCTGATTCGGATTTGTCCAAAGGCGGTTACTGGTGTTCATCCGGGGTGGTTTATCCCCTTAATTCCGGAGTCGTGGAATATCGCGAATATTCAGAAGCCATTTCGAACCGCGCGACAAACTGGGTGCGTTGTATTTATGATTCGTGGTACTGGGGAAATGACCCGGTCGAGGCTTACAAGACCACTTGGGGCGGCTACCACACCGCAAGTGCAAATTAACGAAGACAGCCATGAAGAGGATACTTAATATATTAACTGCCTCTGCGCTCACGCTGATTCTCGCTTTCTCATGCGTAAGCGAGAAAAGCATCGAGATGCCTGGTCCCCGCCCGTCCGTCGATTACGAGGGCCGTGAGATTACCGTTTATTTTGGCGTCGAAATGCCCGAGCCGCAAACGAAGGCCCTTGGCGAAAATCCCACCATAAACTCCCTTCACGTCGCCGTATTCGGCAGCTCCGGCTACCTTAAGGAGTACAAGCTTGCCGAGCCTGTGCCAGCCAATACCTATGTTTCCCAGGAGGGCGTTGCCAACAAGAAAGGGTACAAGGTGAATCTATCCATCACGTCCTCAAGGATCCGCGTACACCTGATTGCCAACGGCCCGGAAACGCTTGATTTCGACTACGAGTCCACCGTTATGTCCAAGCTCACCAGCTCTGGCGGGCAGGACGCATACTGGCAGCGAATCCTTCTCGACCACGGAATCTATGCCGACGAGGACGAACCGGGCTACTACTCCAATCCTCCCGTTCTCGTACTCGACCCAGACTTCGACCTGGATACCGACGGCGTAACCCACAAGATGGCCCTCATTCCGCTGGTCCGCAACTTCGCCAAGCTTACGGTCATAGCCGACGCCGCCTCCACTTCCAACTTCACCATAGATTCCTTTGCCGTCGTGAACGTGCCCGACAAGGGCTCCGTGGCCCCCTACAATGCTGCTACGGGAGAATTCATGATGAACTATGAGGATTACCCGACCCTTAACGACCTTTCCGCCGTTTATGCCGGCAATATGCCATCTGCTACAAGTATAGACAAGTCTTACCCTAGCGAAGCAGACTTTGCCGCCCGCACCAACGGGGTGGTCGCCGCAGGTGGAGCCGTATATATGTACGAACGGCCCGTACCTACTGCGGACGCCACCATCCTTATAGTCAAGGGAACATATACCGATCCCAAGGACAATAGTACTCATACCGGTTATTATAAAATCGATATGATGGACGGCGGCGCGTATCTGCCCATACTGCGTAACTTCCGTTACCAGATCCGTATCCAGAAGGTCAATCGCAACGGCAAGAATACTGTCATTGCTGCCATCAACGGCGCCGGTTCGGCAGATATCTCCGCCGATATAAGCACCGCTTCCCAGGTCAACCTTTCTGACGGCAATTCGGCAATTTCCGTAGAATACACAGAGAAGACCCTTCCCATCGGCGGCACATATACCCTTGGCGTGAGTTTCACCCCCGACGTGACAACTGGCACCGTGGACAACTCTCTGGTAACCTATGAGCTTCGTCCCGCCGAGGCAAACGGCGCCGTTATAGCAAGCGAAGACGACATCTCCTTTGACAGCAGCACGGGTACGCTCACCTACACCACCACTGATGTCGATCCAACCAATACCAAGAGCCAGAAAATCAGGGTGATAGGCACGTCCACCAAGTCCCGCCTGTACCGAGACATCACCATCCGTCTCCTTCCCCAGCAGACCATGACGGTCTCGTGTACCCCTGTCATCGAGGCCGAGCCAGGTACGCCTCAAACCGTGACGATTACCATCCCCCAGGACCTTCCGCAGTCTATCTTCCCCCTGCATTTCAAGGTGGAAGTGGCCGCCAAGACCCTTACGCCCAACGCCGGAGACCTTCCGGTTGAACCGGGAGAGACCATAGTCTCCGGCCAGAGCGGCAACTCGTTCCAGTTCATCAAGACCCTTTCCTATACCGATTATCTGGGCGGTTATACGGGTAACGTTTCCTCTTTCAACTGCGAGTTCAAGAGCATAATAGGAGACAGCGGCAGCGACATCTATGTCTCCAACGAATACTTCGCCACCGGCTCAACCTCTTTCCAGACCTTCGTCAAGCGTTATTTCTCCGGCCTTCGCTTCAGCACTTCCGG
>JAFZXV010000009.1 GCA_017616595.1 Bacteroidales bacterium | reverse complement strand
TCTCCGAGGCTGTATTTTGTATAGTCTATGGTTTTCTCTGTGTGGGGAGTGGGGGGGACGTCCGAGGGTTTGTTTCCGGGCGTTTCTATGTCTTCCTTTCCGCAAGACAGAACAAGGGAGAGACAGGCAAGGGACAGGGCTATTGAGCGTGCTTTTTTCATTTCTGCAAAATTACAGTATTAGTTTCGCGCGCAGGTATGCGATGCGCTCAATGTTGTTCCGTTTTGAAACATAGTTGTAATTTTCGCAACATTTAGTATAAAAACTGTTACATTTTGGCTGTTTTTCTCAAAATTGACACTATTTGTTTCAAAATTTCAAGTCTGGTTACAGGATTTATAAGAGTTGTTTCGCCATATTACGATTAAATGCGTAATCATTCCGAAATTTGCGGAAATTATATTTATAATTGTTTTGCGATGCCACATGCAGGCTGAATAACCAAATCAATTCAACAATATTTCAAACCAAATCTAACTAATTAACCCAAAAATGATGAAAAGAAGAAAACTACTTCATCTGTTCGGACTGATGGCGCTCTTGCTCCTCGTGCCCGGTCTTGCTTCCGCCCAGAATCTGCGCGTGGAAGGTAAGGTCCTGGACGAGCTTGGAGAAGGGCTGGTCGGTGCCGGCGTGGTCATTCAAGGAACCAGGACCGGTACGATCACAGACGTAGATGGACGTTTTGTCCTCCCGTCTGTGCCCCGCGGTGCCATCCTGGAAGTCTCTTGCGTAGGTTACGCCACCCAGGAGGTCCAGGTTACCGGACAGCAGGTCACCGTTCAAATGGAGATCGACTCCCGTGCACTCGAGGAGTCAGTCGTCATTGCCTACGGTCAGCAAAAGAAGGTTACCATCACCGGTGCCGTTTCGTCCGTGAGCGGTGAGGGCCTCCTCAAAGCTCCTGTGGCCAACGTTGCAAACGCCCTCCAGGGTAACCTGCCCGGCGTTTCCGCAGTTCAGCCTTCGGGTATGCCCGGTGACGACGACCCTGTCATCCGCATCCGTGGCGTGGGCTCGCTCAACAGCGCTGAACCTCTGGTGCTCGTAGACGGCGTCGAGCGTAAATTCTCCCAGCTTGACCCTAACGAAATCGAGAGTATCTCCGTCCTCAAGGACGCATCCGCAACTGCGGTCTTCGGTGTGCGCGGCGCCAACGGCGTCATCCTCGTCACCACCAAGCGCGGTACGGAAGGAAAGGCCTCGGTTACCGCAACCACCAGCGCCGCAATGCAGACCATCTCCAAGTTCGTGGAGTTTGCAGATTCTTATACGTACGGCCAGATGTGGAACTACACCGCCATCACCGACGCACTCCCTGTGAGCCAGTGGCCCGGCAGCGTGACCATCGACGATTATACTCCTTATACCGATACCGGTATCCGCTTCTCCCAGGATGTGATGGAGCACTTCCGCACCGGCGACATGCCCACCACCTTCCCCAACATGGACTGGATCAAGTACATCATGAACGATTCAGCATGGCAGGAGCAGGCCAACGTAAACGTCAAGGGCGGTACGGACAGGGTGCGTTACTTCGTTTCCGCAGGTTTCCTCAATCAGGACTCCCTGTTCAAGACCTTCTCGGACAACAAGAACGAGACCTTCAACTTCAAGCGTCTTAACTATCGTGCCAACCTCGATATCGACGTCTCCAAGCGCAGCCAGCTGTCCATCACCCTCGGCGGCAACATGCAGGACCGCAACACCATGGGCGGCGGCGAGGGCTTCCTCTTCCGTTACCTCCAGGGCGCGACTCCCTATGCAGGCAGCGGTATAGACGCAGCAGGCCGTCACATCGTATCCGATGCCAACCTCGTCGGCCCGTACGACCGCGACGCCCTCTCCAACTACTACAACCTCGGTTACCAGAACGAGAGCACCAACGTCCTCAACTTCGATATCCAGTACAAGCTGGACATGAGCTTCCTCACCAAGGGCCTGGATTTCAAGGTCAAAGCTTCCTACAACTCAGATTATACCGCACGCAAGAACCGTGAGAACGGTTACGGTACCGGTCTGATGTACGTGGCAACCCTCGTGGACGGTCAGGAGGTTCTCCGCAAGGAAAACATTACCTGGCCGCTTCCGTACAGCGAGGCCAAGTGGGGCAACCGCAACTGGTACGCAGAGGCGAGCTTCAATTACGCCCGCACCTTCGGCCAGCACAATATCGGCGCCCTGCTCCTCTACAACCAGAGCAAGACCTATTATCCCTGGGATTCCGACGGCAGCATCTACCAGTCCATCCCAAAGGGCTATGTAGGACTTGTTGGCCGTATCACCTACGACTACGCCACCAAGTACCTCCTCGACTTCAACATCGGCTACAACGGCTCCGAGAACTTTGCTCCCGGCAAGCGTTACGGCCTCTTCCCTTCGATCTCCCTGGGTTGGATTCCGTCCAGCGAGCCCTGGTGGGAGCCCATCAAGCCCGTTATCGGCTACCTGAAGCTCCGCGGCTCCTACGGTCTCGTGGGTAACGACAACACCAATGGCGCCCGCTTCCTGTATCTGCCCGGCGCCTGGCAGTTCTACACCGGCAGCATGACCGTCAACCCTCAGAAGCGCGGTGCCAACTTCGGCGTGAACGGCAACTGGCTGCCTGCAGTCAAGGAGCTCACCTCCGGCAACCCCAACGTCACCTGGGAAACAGCAAGCAAGGTCAACATCGGTCTGGATGCCGGTTTCTTCAAGGACCATCTGCATGCATATGTAGACTTCTTCTGGGAAGACCGCAACCACATCCTCGTCTCCAACGCCTCCACGCTTCCCGCAGTTACCTCCCTGCCTTCCGGCTACGTAAACGAGGGCCGTGTGAAGAACCACGGTTACGAAATCACCCTCAACTGGGAAGACAAGATAGGCGACTTCTACTATTCAATATCCCCGAGCTACTCCTTCGCAAGGAACGAGGTCGTGGAGATGCTGGAGGTCGAGCCTATGTACGAGCACCTCAAGCATACCGGTCTGCCCGTCGGCCAGCCCTTCGGATACGACCTGTTCGAGTTCTATCAGCCCGGCACCGAGGAGCGCTATAAGGCAGCTTACGGCACCGACATGCCGGACCAGCTCATAGACCTCAAGTATGGCGACGCCGTGTACGTAGACCACACCGGAGACGGTACGGTAGACCAGAACGATATGATCCCCATGGGTTACACCACCAACCCTGAGATTACCTATTCCCTCAACACCAACATCCACTGGAAAGGCTTCGACTTCTCCATGCTGTGGACGGGCGCAGACCACGTAAGCCGACTGCTCAACGGTTACTTCCGCGACCAGTTCGGTTCCACCAACACCTCCGCCCTCACCCAGTGGGTTGCAGACAATTCCTGGACGGAAGACAATCCCAATGCCATCCTGCCCCGTATTTCCTTTACCAACCGAGTCCACAACAACCGCGACTCCCAGGCATGGCTCATCGATTCCAAGTACGTACGTCTCAAGAACGTAGAGATCGGCTACACCTTCAACAAACCCAAGGCTATGCCGTTCTTCAACTACGTGCGTCTGTACGTCTCCGGACAGAACCTCCTCACCTTCTCTCAGTTCGACGGCAACGACCCTGAAGCTCCCGGTTCCGGCCTCGACTTCGGCGTGCGTTATCCTATGACCCGCCTGTTCAACGTAGGTTTACAGCTTAACTTCTAATGCAGATACGGATATGAAAAAGAATATAATTATATTGATTCTGGGAATTTGTTCTGCCATCGGTATCTCTTCCTGCGTCGATAAGCTCGCCATCGGAGACGCCTTCCTCGAGAAAGCTCCCGGTGTGGAAGTCAACATCGACACCGTGTTCACCAGCGCGGAATACACCCGCAACTTCCTCTGGAGTGCATACGGGCAGATTTACTGCATCTACACTTCCGGAAACATGATGAACGGCGCCCCCATAGATGCGCTTTCGGATTCCTATCAGTGCTATGTTTCATGGGGCGGCCCCAAGCAGAGCTATTACGGCGGCGCCATGACGGAAAACGCACAGGATACGGAAGACGGCAACTTCCAGGGCAAGTTCTCCTATTCTACCAAGGGCGGACTTGACTCCGACGCCGGCGACCGCGTCTCCATCTACGAGACCGTGCGCAAATGCTGGCAGATAATCGAGAACATAGACAAGGTTCCCGATATGGACGAAAAC
>JAFZXV010000111.1 GCA_017616595.1 Bacteroidales bacterium | reverse complement strand
TTGGAGACCAGGCAATCGGTAACCTTGTAGCCTGTTATGGTCGCGCTCACGGTGGTGCCGCAGAAATTATGCACTACCAGCACTTTCTCGTTGTCGGAGGTCATGGTCCACATGGCCACGGCGTTGTTGTTGCTGGTAACCTCGGCCATGGTGCCGTTGGCGAGCGCGTCGTTTGTATTGCGGGCCTTTGCAAACTTCTTGTAAACAGACAGCACAGACTCATTGTCTGCCTTCTGGGCCTCCACGGAGATGTCTGCGGTAAGCATGGACCTGTCGTACTTGCCGTTGAGGGCGGAAGTGGGAACCTTGCCGTCCTTGGTCCACTTTATGGGAGTGCGGATGTACTCGTCGCCGTTTTCTTTCTTGCCCCAGTAGCCGAGCTCCTCGCCCTGATAGATGAAAGGCTTGCCGGGAGAGGTAAGGAGCACTGCGCCGGCGAGTTTCATCTTGTTGTTGCTGCGTCCGAGGTCGCTGCCGGCGCGGTCTTCGTCGTGGTTGGAGAGCTTGATGGCGTCTATGTAGTCCGTCCTGAACTTGGCGTACAGCTTCTGGAAGCCGAGCACTGTCTTGGCAAAATCGGAGCCCTTGCCCTGGTTGATGCGGTCTTTGAGCGTCCACCAGTAGCTGAAGCCGAACAGCGACGGCAGACCCTCGTAGTAGGAGGCAATCTTGGATGCCTCTTCGAAGGCCTCGCCTACCATATATATATCTCCTTCTCCGCCACGGGCCTTGTAGGTGGCGTTGCAGTGGTCGTACCACTGTTTGAGGAAGGTGGCGTTGGCCTTTGCCTGGCACTGGTAGATCCACATTACCGCGTCGAGCCTCAGGCCGTTTACTCCCATGTTGATCCATTTGTCCGCGCTCTTTGCGAGGTCTTTGAAAGCGGCTGACTCAGAGGCACTTGCGTAGGGACCGTAGTTGAGGTCGGGCATGGACTGGTCGAAGCTGGCAAAGTACATAATGCTGGAACCGCCAAAGGTGATGTCGTTGGCCGCATCGCCCTTGACGAGCGTCTTGGCCTTGCCGAACTCCACTTTCTGGTCTCCTGCCTTGGCTCCCCATTTGTGGTCTCCCCACTCGGTGGCGCTGTCTTTCACCAGCACTCCCCAGTCGTTATTGATGTTGAGGGTAATCTCGTAAGTCTTGTCGCCGGTCTTGTACATGCGCACGGCGTTGTTCTCGTAGATGAACCAGTTGACGGAGGAGTCTGTGTTGGCGTTCTGGGCGGCCTCGGTGGTGGTTGTGACCGTAAGTTTGGGGGCCGATGCGGATGTGACGTCAAGCTTGAAATGCAGCAGGCCGTTGTAGCCCACAGCGCCGCTGGTTGCAGAATGCCATGTGCCCATGCCGGGGTTCTTGGCTCCGCCAAAGTTGTCTACCTTGCCGGCGGAAATGTCCGATGCAGGGTCTTCCGAAAGCACGTAGTAGCTGCGGTACGGGCTGTCTGCACTCGACACGGAGCTGTAGAACCAGTCTCCGCGGCCGGAATGGTTGAGAACGTAGTCAAGGTAGATGTCGATATCCTTGGCGCGCGCCTTGTCTATAAGCTCTTTGAGGTCCGCCTCCGTGCCCAGGCGCGGGTCTACTGAATAATAGTCCAGGATGTCGTATCCGTGGTACGATGCCGCCGTCTGGATGGGCGAAAGCCAGAGGGCGGTGGCGCCCAGCTCGTCCAGGTAATCCAGGTGCTCGGTTACGCCTTTGAGGTCGCCCCAGCCGTTGCCGTCGGAGTCTGCAAAGCTGTAGACGTTTAGCTGATAGGTTATACCGGAGAGCTTTTCCGACGTGTTTGTGGGATTCTCCGGGTTCTTGGGATCGTCGTCGTCAAAGGGGTGAGGGTCGCAGGAGCATACGAAAGTGAATACTGCCGCCACCGCCAGCAAATGGAAAAGGCGCTTCATAACGGTTTGATATTTAATTGGGAGACGGGAGTCCGGTCAGGGGCTCCCGTCCAAAAAGAGTCAGGATTATTTCATGTCGATTACCGTGGCTTCGGTAAGGTTCCAGCTGAAAGAGTGCTGAACGTTCCACTTACCGGGTGCGGGAGAACCGATTGCAGCCTTGGAGAAACCGATCTCCAGATAGCCGTAATCGCCATCCACATAGCCAAAGGCGCTCACAAAGCCGTTGGACTCGCCGTTAGCGGGGCACTGCACGAAGCCTTGCTCGTCAACACCGTTTACAAACTCAACACCGGCAGGATAGGACTGACCTGCGGGAACGGTACCTCTGAAGGGGTACACGGCGGCGATTGCCTCGCTTCCGGTCATGGTCAGACCTGCGGGCATGTTTTCAACAAGGCCGGTAGCCGCATTGTTGTCGGTATCGAGGGCCACGTACATATAGCGCCTCCAGTTGTAGGAACCGTCCTTATCCTTAATGTCGTGTGCATCGAGTTTGTAGTAGAAATAGACGTTCTCTGCATCGCTGGCGTATTTCCATTCCTTGATGGAACCGCTGTTCTCGTAAGCCTGCAGACCTTCCCAGTCGGACATGTCTCCGTCGAGCTTGATGCTCGCAGAGCCACCCTGTGCTGCGCCGTTGGGAGCGCCGATGGTAGGAGTGTCGAAGATTACGAACTCATCGGCACCGTCGGTCTTGCGACCCCAGGACTTGCCGTCTTCGATCTTGACGATGCCGCCTTCGCGTGCGCTGGAGTTGTCTACCTTATCTATTTCCTTGCCGTCTTTGTCGGCCAGGACCACGATGAATCCCTTGGTGCCGCTGAGGCCGAAGGTAGGATCGGTGGTGCCGTCGGACTTGCCGGTGTACACAATATAACCCTTGGCGGGAACCTTGGCGTGCTCTGCGGGGATGGTCCATACGGTCTCGTCCTTGCTGAGCGTCCAGCCGGTCATGTCTATCTCGGAATCGGATGCGTTGTAGATCTCGATCTTCTTGTTCTGGGTGTCGAACTCGTTGAGGAACAGCACCTGACTGCCGCCGGACTGGCCCACCAGTTCAACAAGTGCGGTCTGGAGGTCCTTGGCGAGGTAAACGTTGTAGATACCGTCGTAAGGAACCTGCATGTCGTTGTTGCTGCCGTTGCCGTCTTCCAGGTTGAAGACCTCGCCGGGAGTGCGCATGCCGGGGCAGGTGAGCTGATAGGTCCAAGCGTGGTCTGCGCGGAACTTGAAGTTCTTGTTGCCGGCAAATGTCACGTTGGATGCCTTGTACCAGGCGCCCTCGACATCCTCGAAAGGAATGTCATTGGCGGTGTCCCATCCGCCGACAGCCTCGCCGATGATGAACCAGCTCATCTTAGGGGTCTCCGTGCTCTCCCAGGTGGTAGGAACCGCGAATGCGGTGCCGGCCTCGAGGATGAAGCCCTGTAGCTCCTTCTCGTTCAGATAGACGTCATAGACGCCGTCTCCGTTGAGGTGGATGTTGGCAGGGTCGGGCTCGCTGCCCTCGGTCTTCTCGGTGAGGGAGAACAGGGTGTTGAGCTCCTTGGGGTTCTTGTAGGTAGCGCCTATCTGGGGAGTCCATGCGGTGCCGCGGCGGAACTTGAAGTCGATGTTGCCGTCACGTGCGCCGATGTACTTGGCCACCTTCCAGTTGGGCTGGCCGTCAACGTCGATGAGCTCGACGTTGGTGCTCCAGCTGTCGTTTGCGTGCCATCCGATGAGTCCGTAAGGCTCGGGCGGAGCTGCCTCGCCGGAGATGCTTCCGGTACCCTCGTTGAAGTTGAAGGTCACCACCTGGTCTTTGCTGCCCTGAGGCCATGCAAGCTCGTCGCCGGTACGGTAAACGATCTGGCCGTCGATGATAGCGAACTCACGGGTCCACCAGGAAGAGGTTGCGATTGCGGATGCAACGTATGCACGCACGCTGCCGGAGTTGGCGAGGGTGAGCTTGAGGCTCTTGCCGTCGGCCTGGTAGAGCACCTCTTCGAGGTTCTCGTCCCACTTGCCGCCGGCGCAGTCGCCGATACCGTAAACACGGGCGGGCTCTACGTGTACCTTGCTGTTCTTGAGGTCGATGTGGATCATGTAGATGCCGTCAGCCTCCACGGTGCAGTTGCCGCCGTCTTCAACAAAGCCGTCGTTCTCTTCCAGACCCCAGAAGTCGCCGCTCCATGCTTTCTGAGAGCAGAACTTGAAGCCCTTGCCTGCAGGGAGCCAGCGGATAGCGTAGAACTGTCCGGTGGCGTCGCCGCCCCACTGGTTGTTGATGACAGGAATCATGTCGACGATATAGTCGGCACCCCAGTCCCAGCCGCCGATGGCCTCGCCGATCATGTACATGGTCTCGGGATACTCCTTGTATTCCTCGATGAGGATGGTCTGGGCTGCGTAGTCGTAGGTAACGTCGTAGCTGCCCTCGACACCCACGCGGATGTTCTTGTCGCCGGCTGCGAATGCTACGCCGAGCTCGGGCTTGTAGACGCCGTAAGGATTGCTGGAGTCGATGATGCTCACGTCGTTCTCTTCAGGACCGCCGACGCTCTTGCCCCAGTCGTGCTCTGCACGGATCTTGAACTCGTCTGCCTCGGTTATTGCAACGTTGCGGATCTTCCAGATGTCTCCGGAAACCTTCTCCATGTCAAAGTCGTTGTCCCAGCTGGTGCCGTTGAGGGTACCGATGAGAGACCAGAGCGTAGGCTTTGCGGGCGGCGGAGGAGTGTCGCCACCGCCGGTGGTGATGTATGCAACGCCGTAGGTAGGATACAGATACACATCGTAATTGCCGGCCTCTGCGGTCATGTCGCCGCCGCCCTTGGTCATTACGATAGGAGTGTTGAGTGCGAACTCGCCGCCGCCGAGGTCATAGTCGGCCCAGGTGTCGTTGCCGCGGAACTTGAAGCTGTCTGCATTGAAAGGAACGCCCTTGGCAGCCCAGACTTCGGGATCGTCGGAGACCTTCTCCAGGTCTACGTCCACGCTCCAGTCGGAGACTGCGGGACCGATGATGCCCCAGGTCTCTGCGCCTTCCATGATGTCCAGATAGTCGTACTGGCTGAGGTCGATGTCGGGCAGGCTGCTGCCGCCGGCTCCGGACTCGATAACCTTGTAGAGCTCTGCCTCAGGGTTGAGGAGGAGGTCGTAGGTGCCGTTGGCTGCGACTGCGAGGTTCTTACCGCCTGCGCCTGCAGGAAGTTCTGCGTTGAGTGTTACGACGTAAGGCTCCTCGGTGATGTCGGGACCTGCGCCAAAGTTGACGTCCCAGCCGCCGTCCTTGCGGAACTTGAACTGGTCGGAAGCGGAGAGTACGACGCTCTTGGCAACGTGCCATGTGCCGTCGGTGTACATCTCGATGTCTGCATTCCAGTTGATGTCGACGGATGCGATGGCACCGGTGACGCCCCAGGTACTCTTCTCCCAGCCGGCATAAGGATCGCCGCCGCCGCTGGCAGGAATCTCGTAGTTGAGCTTGATGGGAGTCTCTGCGTCTATGTAGCCGTTGATTCCGTTGTCCTTGGAAGGATCCTGCAGGGATGCGCGGAGGGTCATCTCAAGGCTTACGGTAGCGCCCTCGTTGAACCCGAGCTCGCCGAGAGCCTTCTTCAGGGTGCTGTTGGAAACGGTCAGGACGTTATCCTTGACTGACGAATTGAGGTTCTTGCCTACCTCGGTACCGTTTACGGCATCGAGGATGAGCCAGTGGTTCATCGGGGTGGTTCCGAATTCCTGTCCGGCCACCGCGGGAGTGAATTGGACGGAAATACCGTCGGCGGTCACGGATGCAGAGCCTACAACAGGCGCAGTGGCCATGTTGTGGTCAAAGATTGCAGGTTTCTCCGTGACGCAGGAGACTGCGGCCAGGGCCAGCAGACCCGCGAAAAGGATTGAAAATATCTTTTTCATTGTCGTCATCTGTTAATAACCCTCATTCTGGGAGAGGTTGGTGTTGGCGAGCCTGTCGCTGTCGGGGATAGGGAAGAGAGCCCTGTAGTCCTCGACTGCGGCGCCGGTCTTCACGTTGCCCTTCCACTGCCATACATAGGCGCTGGAAGTGAACTGGCCGAAGCGGATAAGGTCGTTGCGCCTCCAGCACTCCTGATAGAGCTCGCGTGCGCGCTCGTCGAGGATGTTCTGGAGAGAAGGAGCGCTGATGGCTGCAAGTCCTGCACGCTGGCGGACCTGGTTGAAGCCCTTGTAGCCGTCTACTGCGGCGCCGCGGGCCTCGCACTCAGCTGCCATGAGGAGTACGTCGGCATAACGCATCATGGGGAAGTCGGTATCTACGAAACCTTTCTCCTTGCCATAGCCGCCGTCGCTGGTGCGGTTGCGGAATTTCCTGAAGGCGTAGCCGTGGGAGAACTCACCGATGTCGTCGATGTCGGCCTGCTGGGTGTCTGTGTAGAAGAGCTTGCGGGCGTCCTTGTCGTCGAACTTGTTGTAGAACTCGGGAGTCATGCGCAGACCGCCCCAGCCGGAGGAGATACCCATCTCGTCGGGATCCATCTCGCCGCCGGTAGATGCGAAGATAAGATAGTTGGTGCAACCGTAGCTGGTGGTGTTGATACCGTCCTGCTCGATGGCGAAGATAATCTCGTCTGTGCACTTGTTGTTGTCTGCGAGGAAGAGCTCCTGGTAGGCGGGATACTTGCCGGCGCTGCTTGTGTGCAGGCTGTAGCCGTCGTCCATGAGGTCTTTGAGCACTGCGGCGCACTTGTCGTATGCCTTCACGCCTGCGAACACCTCTGCGTTGAGGTAAACCTTGGCGAGGACGAACTTGGCGACGCTCTTGTTGACGTGGCCGTAGACGGTTGCTCCGCGCTCGGGCAGGGCGCTGTTGTCGATGAGGTCGGTAAGCTCTTTCACGAGCCACTCGTAGAGGTCTGCGCGCTTGATCTGGGTGGGCAGGGCGCCTACGATTGCGGTCTCGTCTGCGAAGGGCACGTTACCGAAGTTGTCTATTGCATGATAGTAGGCGATTGCGCGGAGTACGCGGGCCTCGTCTATCATCTGCTGCTTGTTTGCGAACTCCAGGCTGCTGGCCTTGGCCTCGCGGATGAACTCGTTGGCCATACCCACAACCATGAAGATACGGGAGTAGAACGCATAGATGAAGGTGTCGTCGTTGGTCCAGTTCATCCAATGGAAGTTCTTGATTGTCTGGTCGTTCCAGCCGCACACGCACTCGTCTGTGGTGAGCTCGCTGTGGTGGTACAGACCGCGGATGTACTGGGAGGCGCCGCCGTCAAGTCCGGAGATGGATGCGCTTCCGTTGGCTCCGTAGTAACCGGAGGTAGCAAATCCCATGTAGACGCCGGCGAGGAAGCTCTCATAGGAGGCCTGGTCGACGAGGGCTTTGTCTGCGGTGTTGGCGATCGGGTCGATAGGGGTGACCTTGAGGTCCCATACGCAGGAGCTCAGAGTCAGGGTGACGAGAACGGCACTGAGGATATATTTAATCTGTTTCATAATCACTGTCCTGTGCTAGAAGTTGAACTTGACACCGAGTATGAAGGTTCTCGGGCGGGGGTAGAGCGCATTGTCTATGCCCTGGAAGATTTCAGGGTCGACACCCTTGTATCCGGTGAGGCAGCAGATGTTCTGCACGGTACCGAAGATGTTGAGGGATGCGTTACGGTCTGCGTTGATGGCGAACAACTTGGGGAATGTGTACCCGATGGTGACGTTGTCAAGCTTGAGGAACGAACCGTCCTGGAGGTAGTAGTCGCTCAGGTACTGTGCCTGGGAGAACATGGTGTAAGGAGCGCTGGAAACGCGGTTGCTGACGAACTGGTTGGTCCAGAGGTCGGCGAGCATCTCAGTGTCGGAGGCGACGTTGTTGTACACCCAGTTGCCCACGGAGGCGTGGCCGCTGAGGGCTGCAGTCCAGTTCTTCCAGCTGAAGTTGGTGTTGAAGCCGAAGGTGTAGTCGGGATCTGCGTGGTGGCTGAGGTACTTGTCGTCTGCGGTGATCTGGCCGTCGCCGTTGCGGTCTACATAGACGCCGTTGATGGGGCGGCCGTCCTTGTCGTACACCTGCTGATAGAGGTTGAAGGTGTAGATGGGATAGCCCACCTGGAACATCTGGACGTTGTTGCCGGTACCGCCGGAGATGCCGCCGGTCTCTACGCCGGAGGCGTTCTCGTCGGAGACGGTAAGCTTGGTGACCTTGTTGTAGTTGTATGCGGCGTTCACGCCTGCGGTCCAGCTCATGTCACGGGTCTCTACCAGAACTGCGTTGAGGTCGATCTCAACACCCATGTTGGTCATGGAACCGATGTTGGTGTTGAGGTAGTTGGTAAGGTTGGACAGTGCCGGCACGGGGATGTAGTTGAGAATGTCCTTGGTGTCGCGCTTGTAGAGGTCGATGCCTGCGGTGAGGCGGTCGTTCCAGAAGCCGAGGTCCATACCTACGTTATAGGTGGTGGTGGTTTCCCAGCGGAGGTCTGCGCTGTAGCCGAGTGCTACGATAGGATTGGTGTAGTTGCCGCCGTTGGTGAAGTAGTAGGAACCGAGCTGGGTGGTGAGGAACTGTGCGAAGGTGTCGTAGTAGCCGCCGACTGCCTGCTGGCCGGTCTGGCCCCAGCTGAGTCGGAGCTTCCAGGTGGACATCTTGTCTGCAAGGTTGCTTGCGAAGTCTTCCTTGAGGATGTTCCAGCCGAATGCTGCGGACGGGAAGATACCCCACTTATGGTTCTGGAAGCGGGAGGTACCGTCGGCGCGGAGCGTTGCGGTAAGGAGATACTTCTCTGCGATGTTGTAGTTGGCCCTGCCGAAGAAGGAGATGAGGAAGAGCTCGCCCTTGCCTACGGAGTTGCCCAGGGAAGAAGAAGGATCGGAAAGCTTGAAGGAATCGGACTGGCTCTCGCTGTAGAAGTGCTGCCAGGAATAACCTGCCATGAGGTCTACGTTGTGGATGTCTGCGAAGGTGTGGTTGTAGTCTCCGTAGAACTCGAGAGTGGTGTCCCTACGGCCATAGGTGTAGTCTGTGTGGGAACCGGAACCGGACTGGTTGGTGTTGTGCAGAGACTGCTCGGAGCCCTGTGCCACCTCGGTGAAGCCCTTGGAGGTTGCCCAGTCTATACCGAGGTTGAGGTTTAGCCTGAGGTCTTCGAATCCGTGGACCTTATAGTCGAACTGTGCGTTGCCGATGAAACGGTAGGCGTCTGCCTGGTCGTCCCTGTCGCGAAGGAGGGCGACGGGGTTCTGGGTTGCCATGCTGTTGATGTTGCCGGAAGCGTCGTACCATGCGGTGTATCCGCCGAGGTTGTAGCCTGCCACGTCGTTCTTGACGGGTTTGGTGGGATCGTAGTGGTTGGCAGCACCGATGGCGCCCTGGTTGGCGTACCAGTTCTTGGCGTAGGTGCCCTTACCGTTGAGGTTGACGGTGAGGTGCTTCTCGAAGAAGCTGGGCGAGAGGTTGACGGATGCGGTGGCGCGGTCCATCTTGGAACCCTTGAGGGTACCGTTCTGGCTCATGAAGCCGCCGGATACACGGTAGGGGAGGAAGCTGCCGATGCGGCCGTTGACGGAAATGTTGCCGTCGTAGGTAGGGGCGATCTGGTAGATCTCTTTCTGCCAGTCGGTGCCCTTGCCGCCGTTTGCAACCTCTCCGTTGATGCCGAGGTGCTCCTCTGCTGCGGAGTTGGGACCGTAGAAGTCGCGGATGAGAGCGGTGATGCCCTCTGCGTCGAGCAGGTCGTTGTACTTGGCGACGGTGTTGACGGAGGTGGTGAAGTCAACTGCCACGTGAGGGATGGCCTGTGCGGTCTTGGAACCCTTCTTGGTGGTGATCACGATAACGCCGTTGGATGCACGGGAACCGTAGATTGCAGTTGCGGATGCGTCCTTGAGAACGGTGAAGCTCTCGATGTCCTCGGGGTTGATGGAGGACAGAGGGTCGGACATACCGGAGATGCCGTCGTTGGACACGGGCAGGCCGTCGATGACGTACAGAGGGTTGTTGTCTGCACTCAGGGAAGCGCCGCCACGGATACGGACGGTAGCTGCGGAACCAGGCATACCGGAACCTGCAGTTACCACAACACCTGCGCTCTTACCTCTGAGGAGG
Organism: Bacteroidales bacterium; assembly: GCA_017616595.1. Lineage (GTDB taxonomy): Bacteria > Bacteroidota > Bacteroidia > Bacteroidales > UBA932 > Cryptobacteroides. The sequence continues at coordinate 10,831 of JAFZXV010000111.1, read as the reverse complement.
TCGGCGGGGGAGGTGATGGTACCCTTGTTGATTTCGTCTGCCTTGACGGTCGAGACGGAACCCGTGAGGTCGCTCTTCTTGACGGTACCGTAACCGATGACCACTACGTCATCGAGGAACTCGCTGTCCTCGACCATGAAGATCTCGGCGGGAACGTCGCTTGCCTTGAAAGTCTGCGATGAATAACCGATGCAACTGACTTCCACTGTTGCATCCGCACTGGAAACGGTAAGGATGAAGTCTCCGTCGAGACCCGTGGACGTACCGTTGGTCGTGCCAACCTCCATCAAGGTGGCGCCGATCACCGGGCCCAGGGCATCGACTACGACTCCCTTGACCTGGTATCCGCTTTGAGCGAATACATTTGTACCCATAAGTCCCAGAAGGAGAATGGATACTGCGGTTAAAATCCTTTTCATTGAGAGTGTAGTTAATTATAATTGGTTGTTGTGGAAAAGATTACTTGGTCTTTACGAGGCTCACGCTGCAGGCACCGAGCACCAGGAACACTCCTGCGATGAGGAGCATGGCGGCCTGGCTGCCTCCCACGAGGCTGATTACGAGACCTCCGGTGGCTGCGGCAACGATCTGCGGCAGGCAGATGGTGCAGTTGAAGAGCCCGAGGTAGCTGCCCATGTAAGGGTTGCCCTGAAGCGAATTGGTAAGGAATGTGAAGGGCAGGGCGAGCATGGCGGCCCAGGCAAAGCCGATTAGGAAGTAGCTTGCGAAGAGCACGTACTGGTTGTGGATGAACAGGACCGATGCAAAACCGATTGCACCGATGAGCAGGCTCACCACATATGCTAACTTGAGGCTTTTGAACTTGGGGATGAAGAGGGCCCAGCAGATGGAGCCGATGGCCTGTACCGCAAAGAGGACGCCCACCCAGTTGCCTGCGGCCTGATATTCTGCGGATGCAACGTCTGTGGTGCCCCAGCAGTTATGGGCGATGGCGCCGTTGGTGTACGTCCACATGTACAGGAAGGCCGCCCAGCAGAAGAACTGCACGAGGCCTACGGTCCAGAAGGTCTTGGGGGCCTTTACGAGGAGCTTGAGAAGACCCTCGGATTTCTTTTCTTCCTGCTTGGCGGGGTCTATTCCGTGGAACTCGGCGTACTCTGCCGGAGGCATTTCACGCACCTTGATAAAGGTGTACAGCACGCAGATGATGAGGATGGCGGCGCCGCAGTAGAAACTGTAGATGACGCTGTCCGGCACTACGCCCTCGGGGGCGGTGTTGGCTATGCCTATCCAGGTGAAGAAGATGGGGAAGAGGTAGCCCACCAGCGAACCGGCGTTGCAGAGGAAGCTCTGGATGCTGTAGGCGGTGGCTTTCTGCTTCTCGTTGACGGAATCTCCCACCATCATCTTGAACGGCTGCATCGCCACGTTGATGGATGTGTCCAGGAAGATTAGGGAGAAAAGGCCGAACCACATGGCGGCGTTGAGGCCGAGGAATACGCGGGTTCCGAAATGCAGCGAACCTGCATTGGGGAGGAAGGCCATTACCAGAACGGCAATGATGGCGCCTATCAGCAGATAGGGCTTGCGCCTGCCCATCTTGCACCATGTGCGGTCTGACCATTTGCCGATGAGGGGCTGCACGATCATTCCCATGAGGGGAGGAAGAATCCAGAAAAAGCTTAACTGATGCGGGTCTGCGCCCAGTGTAGCGAAGATTCGGCTGATGTTTGCGCTCTGGAGTGCGTATGCAATCTGTACTCCGAAGAACCCGAAGCTCAGGTTGAACATCTGCGCGAATGTCAAATCTTTTCTGTTGGTCATTTAGTGGTCACTTTTAGTGTTCAACTAGTCAAAGTAACCACAAAAATAATCAATTTTTAGAATTATATATATAATATGAAAGACTTTTTTTCGAAACGGTTCGAAACCTCGATTACTCGGAGGTTGCCGCCAGCGAGAATGTGAGCTGGAGATGCGGGCGGAGCGAGGCGTCCGGGTACTCTGGACCGTAGAGGGTGCCGCAGTAGTAGCGGTCTTTGTCCAGCTGGTCCTGGGTACTGGTGCTGCTGGACGACGAGTTGGCGTACATGCTGTAATACATCATCATACTGTAATAATTTGAGTATGAATCGTAACCGTATCCGCCATATCCGCCGTAGCCGTATCCGTAACCATATCCGCCATAGCCGCCGTAACCTCCGTAATACATGTTGTTGTAGTAGTTCTGGTAGGCGAGCATGCGGTAGTAATCGGACAGGTCGCTGCCGCTGGATTCCGTGGTGACGGTCTCGTGCGCGGTGATGATGAGCCATATGTCGAACTCGCCTCCGAGGAGCTTGCGGCGCCGCATGGCGTCCGTTTCTGTTTCTCCGGGCTGAGGGGTTTCGCTTATCTTGAGGAGCTCCTGCAGATGGTAGGTGATGTCCGGCTCGTAGCAGAGGGTGCTGCGGTTGATCTCTCCCTGGTTCTCGCTCGAGGAGGCCGCGTCGGTGAGGTTGGCAAAGGTTACCAGAGTGTCGTTCTGGCGGATGCGGCAGGTGGGCGAGAGGACCTGCGGGAACTTGAACATCATCCTGTAGTCTTCCGGGAAGGGGAAGGGCAGGATGACGGACGCCTTGTTTATGACGGCCTCTTCCGGTACGCCGCCCTTGGAGCGGATGAGGTCTTCTGCCAGATGCTTGAGAGACAGTGCGGAAAGCACGGGCTTGAGCCCGCCGCCGCCTTCTATGACAACAGTCTCGTGCGCCGGACCCTCAAGGCTGCGGGACTCGTGCGTGGTGAGATTGAGCGCGTATTCCGGGTAGCTGCCGCGGCTCACGGAACTGCTCTTGAACAGGGAGTCCAGTTGAGTGAAGGCGGTAAGGCCGTACACAAAGCGGAAGACGGTGTCTTTTTCCGCCACGCCGTCACGGTCGTAGTCGCACAGCATATGGAGGCTGGCGTAGTTGCCTGTGACGTATTTCTCGGAGGCGCTGTAGCCGGTCTGGAGCTCGAATATGTTGATGCGGCCGCCCGACCCTGCGGGATTGTCCGTGCTTATGTGGATGCCGGGGATCTTGCGGCAGTAACGGTCGAAGTCCTGAAGGTCTTCCTGCGTGATTTGCAAGAACTTACGGGCGTACTCCTCCGTAAAGTCGAAGCTCAGGGAGTCGCGTCCGTTAACGGTGGGGGTGCCCTTTACGATGGATTTGGTGCGGTCTACCTTCACGGAACTGCCGAGGCAGTCGTAGTCGTGCCCGGGAGAGAGGGGCTCGGCGAGCGGGTTGACCCGCACCTGCTGGATGATGGCGGCCTGGTCGAAGGTGGCCACGGACACGCTGTCCAGCTTGGCGGCAAAGTGGAACTTGAGAATCCTGGCGGCCGCCAGGTTGCCGAAGTCCAGGGTGTCGTGCGCCGGCACGATTGTAAAGGCCGAACTGCGGCCGGTGAGGCCGAATACCTCGTCCCTGATTGCACCTATGGTGATGCGCGTCTGCGAGTAGCCCGACAGGGAGTCCGTCAGACGCGTGGATATCGACCCTGCAGGCAGGTCTGCCTGTACGGGATGGATGGTGTAAGTCTGGTTTTGGGGAATGAGGTTGCCGCCCAGTTCTGTGTCTATGTCGATGCAGGAGAGGCAGCAGAACAGAGCCGCTGCTATGGCCGTAAGGTGGAATTTCATCTTAAATCGTGTCGTAAAATGCGTTGTACGCATCGACGTAGGTGCCGTCCTCCAGGGCCTGGGGGTCGAACTTGAGGAACGGGAGCTTGCGGGAGCGGGCGTACCTCAGAACCTCGGGCTTGATGTCTGCGGCTCCGGCTATGATGCCGTCTGCGTACTGGATAGCAGTCTTGGCAAGATTGATGCCATCTGCTCCTTTGGCAAGATGCTGGAGGCCGTCCTTATCAAGTCCGCCAAACACGGCCTTGTCTGCAAAAGCGGGGGAGAAGCTGTCTTCCGGGGTGTCTCCGTACAGGGAGAGGACTATTTTGCTGGACGAGAAGATAGGGTCGTCTTTGTAGGCTTTCTTGAGGTAGGCGGGTACGAGGTGCGATATCCAGCCGTGGCAATGGATGATGTCCGGCGTCCAGCGAAGTTTCTTTACGGTTTCCAGCACGCCGCGCGCAAAGAAGATGGCGCGCTCGTCGTTGTCTGCAAAGAATTTGCCCTCGGCGTCGGAGAACATGAACTTGCGGCGGAAGAAATCCTCGTTGTCGATGAAATAGACTTGGATGCGTGCGGCGGAGATGGAGGCTACTTTTATTATAAGGGGATGGTCTATGTCTGAAATGATGATGTTCATTCCGGACAGGCGGATGACCTCATGGAGCTGGTTCTTGCGCTCGTTGATGAACCCGTAGCGGGGCATGAACGAGCGGATCTCCTTCTTGCGCTCCTGTATGCTCTGGGGGAGCTGGCGCGCAATATTGGCAATCGGAGACTCCGGGAGATAGGGGCACATCTCGGAGTTGACGAACAGGACTCTTTTTACATTCTCTGCCATTATGCACAAAGGTAAGCAAAATTTTTTAAAAAATAGCGATATTTCATTATCTTTGAGGTCAATTTGGGAGTTTATGGGCAAGAAAGAAGAAAATAAACTGGTTCGGCGCCGTTTGCGTAACGCATACGCTTCCAGCATTTTAAGCATCAGCCTCGTGTTGTTGCTCGTGGGCGTGGCGGCGCTTCTGCTCGTCAACGCCCGTGCAGTTTCCGATTACTTCAAGGAAAACCTGCAGTTGTCTGTGCTTCTGCGCACGGACGCCACGGACGAGGAGGCTCTCGCCTATCAGAAATCCATAGACACGCTGCCTTTCATCAAGGGCACCCATCTCGTCACCCGCGAGGAGGGTGCGGAAGAACTGTCCAAAATGCTCGGAGAGGATTTCCTCTCTGTGTTCGAGACCTCTCCGGTGCCGGTTTCGCTGGAGGTCACGCTTCAAGCCGACTATGTTTCTCCGGACAGCATTGCCGTGGTGCGCCGCGCCCTTTCCAAATCTGATGTGGTGGACGAGGTTGAATGGCAGCAGTCCCTGGTGGAGGCGCTCAACAACAATCTTGCAAAGATTTCCCTCGTGCTGGGCGTGTTCATACTGCTGATGCTCTTCATCTCGTTCGTGCTCATCAACAATACGGTACGCCTGGGCGTCTTCTCCCGCCGCTTCACCATCCACACCATGCAGCTTGTGGGCGCCACCAAGGGCTTCATCCGTCGCCCCTTCGTGCTCGGCGCCGTGCTGCAGGGGCTCATCGCTTCGCTCCTCGCCCTGCTCGCGCTCGCCGGCGCCCTCGCCCTGTTGCGCTCCGGCTTCCCGCAGATATTCGCATCCATCCAGCTCTCCTCGCTCCTCATCGCGGCCGGAGTAGTGGTGGTTTCCGGCGTCCTGATCTGCGTCGTAAGCACCGCTCTGGTGGTAGGCAAACTCATTACTCTTAATAAGGACGAATTATATTACTGATATGGCAAAAATGGCAATTTCCCGCAAAGGACTGCGTCTTCTGCTCGCCGGCCTGCTCGTTATGATAGCCGGTTATATTCTCATGATGGGTGGCGTAAGTCCCGATCCTAACGTCTTCAATTACGGAATGTTCGACTTCCGCCGCCTCGTTGCCGCCCCTCTCGTAATAATCGCCGGCATCGTCGTGGAGATAATCGCCATCATGGGCAAATTCGAAGACTCTGATAAGAAATAATTATGAATTGGCTTCAAGCTTTTATCCTGGGGATTGTCCAGGGATTGACGGAATTTTTGCCGGTCAGCAGCAGCGGACATCTGGCAATTGGCAAGGCTGTTCTGGGTGTTGAACCCGCCGGTGACCTGATGTTCGAGGTTACTGTGCACGCGGCCACGGTGCTGGCTACCATTTTTGTTTTCCGCAAGCAGATATGGAAGCTCCTCTGCGGGCTTTTCAAGTTCAAGTACAACGACGAGACGGATTACATCGCCAAACTTGTGGTGTCTATGATTCCGGTGCTTATAGTCGGCGTCTTTTTTAAAGACTGGGTGGAGGCGGCCTTCGGCTCCATGCTCGTAGTGGGGCTGGCGCTCGTCGTTACCGCCATGCTTCTTACCTTCTCTGACTGGAAGGCAAAGAAATCCTTCGCTGGCGCTCTGGATGACAGAGTAGCTGGCGCTCAGGATGACAAGGTGAGAAACGGGATTTCATTCTGGCAGGCGCTCGTGGTGGGCGTGGGTCAGGCGTTCGCGGTGATTCCGGGGCTGTCGCTCTCGGGTACGACCATCAGTACCGGTTTGATCTGCGGCGTAAAGCGCGAAAGTATGGCCCAGTTCTCTTTCCTGATGGTGCTGGTGCCCATACTCGGAGAGATGTTCCTTGACGTGGTGGGTGGCGATTTCGCAGCCTCTTCCGTGGGCGTTATGCCGCTGATTATCGGCTTTATAGCTGCATTCTTCTCAGGCCTCTTCGCCTGCAAGGTCATGATAGCCCTGGTGCGTAAGGCCCAGCTCAAGTGGTTCGGCCTGTATTGCGCCATCGTCGGCCTGCTCGTACTCATCTTCCTGGTCTGATGCGCTCGCTTGTCTTTTTTGCGGCGGACGTGCACCTCGGCATGCAGGCCGGCGATCCGACTGAGCGCGAGGCCCGCTTTGTGTCCTTCCTAAAAGAGATTCCGCGCGACGCGCTCGCGCTGTATCTGCTGGGGGATATATGGGACTTCTGGTACGAATATCGCGACGTGGTGCCCCGCGTGGGAGCCCGCGTGGTTGCTGAGCTGGTGGCCCTGGTTGACGCCGGTGTGGATGTGGTTTTCGTGCCGGGCAACCATGACATTTGGACGTATTCGTTCTTCGAGAGCCTCGGCATTCGCAAGGTCCGGCAGCCTCTTACCGTCTCGCTCGGGGGCAAGACCTTCTGCCTCGGCCACGGCGACGGCCTTGGAGGCGGCCGCCTCGGTTACAACCTGATGCTCAAGCTGTTCCGTGCCCGATGGGCGCAGCGCCTCTTCAGCACGCTGCACCCCTGGATAGCATGGCGGATGGCCACCAAGTGGTCGGAATCGAACCGCAAGAAGCACGTCGGCTACCACTTCCGCGGCGCCGACGAGCCTCTGTACAGATTCGCCGCCGCGCAGAATGCCGACTATTGCATCTTCGGCCACTTCCACGACAGGGTGGACATGAGCCTGCCGGGCGGCGGACGCCTGATAGTGCTGGGGGATTGGATAGACGGAAGCAAGCCGTATGCGGTGTTCGATACGGCTAACTCTTCTTTTTCTTTGTATCCTTCTTCACGACGCTCTTGAGGTGGTCTGACTTGATGACGGTTTTCTTGGGCGCCTCCCAGAAGATCGAGTAGTAGAAGCTGTCCCAATTGCCTTCGTCCCAGATCTTTACGAGCGCCTCTGTCTTTGCGTCCTTGCCCGTAGGGTCGTAACGCGACTTGAGGTCCTGGGCGAAAATCTTGGCGATGACCTGCCAGAAATTGGCCGCGAATCCGCTTTCGTACTCCTTGATGATGTCGTAGGCGCTCAGGCCGCATTCGCGGTCTACCAGCCTCATCAGCAGGACGCCTTGCGACGTTGTCATGTGCTTGATGTCTTCCGTGAAGATGTCCAGCAGTTCACGCTCCACCTGCTTGATGTATTGCGTGCGCTGGCTGCGCTTGGTGGCGTCGGCCGCTATGGTGCTGTCTACCTGCGCCATAAGTTTGCGCCCCACAAGGGCATAAGGATATATCTTGTTGAAATTGAATACCAGACGGTATTCCTTGCGCCAGTCTCCGCTTTTCTTGAAGCCGCGGCCTCGAGGGAACACCCATATCGGGTCCAGCGTGTCGAAGAACGTAGTGTCTCCGTCCCTCACCTCATAGTACATCGGGTAGCCCTTTGGCGCCCGGATGCCCACGGTCTGCGCCCGCAGCATCCCCGCGGCCGCAACCAGCATCAGAACTATGACGGTTATCCGTTTCACGCTGCAAAGATAATCAAATTCTTTGCCAAACGCTAACTTGCTGTTAGCCAATCCCTTGCGATTCGATCTTTGGGATTTTCTCCCAGAGATCAACCCGTATGTTGCTGATAATCACCGCGCTGCAATCTGCTTTGCCTTTCACGCCAATCCGCGACGGGATTGTGGAAGGTCCCAGCGTCCTGTCGCTGAGGGGAAAAGGGCGGCAGAAGGGAGAAAACGCCACGTGACGGGATTGTGGGAGGTCCCAGCGTCCTGTCGCAGAAGGAAAGAGGGCCGAAAACGACGAAAAGCGCTTGCGACGGGATTGTGGCGGTGCCCAGCGTCCTGTCGCGGAGGCCGGAGGCGGTTCGGTTCGGGCGAATTCGAGTGGAGGAGTATGCGAGGCCGCGGAGCGTAGCGGTGCCACGCACGACGGCGTCTGTTTGACGACCGTTACGCTTACGTAAAAGGGAGGAGTCAGCCGTCGAGCAAGCGGAGCGCAGCCGAGCATCCGGAACGAGACTGAGCCCGAACCGAACCGCCTCCGGACGGAGCGAACGACAACGGTTTACGCGGCAGATTCTTCTGTGTCGAAAAAGTTGGGAAATAATTTGGGGCGGAGTGCGTAAGTTGCGAATAAATGCGCAGTTAGCTGAAAAATTCCGTGTCGAAAATAGTTGAAAAATTTTGCAAAAGGCCTTGCTGTTTGCGGATTTTTTACTATCTTTGCAGTCCCAAATTTTGGGCATTTGTGAGGCAACTCGTTGAATGTCAATTATTTAGGGTTTTTGGGAAATATTTTTTAAAGTAATACTACAATGTTACAACCTAAGAGAACAAAATTTAGAAGGGAACAGAAGAACCGTATGAAGGGCAACGCCCAGCGCGGCAACCAGCTCGCATTCGGTTCCTTCGGAATCAAGACCCTTGAAAATTGTTGGCTTACTGCGCAGCAGATCGAGGCAGCCCGTCAGGCTATCTCCCGTAGGATGAACCGTGAAGGCCAGATCTGGATCAGGGTATTCCCTGTCAAGCCTATCACCAAGAAGCCTCTCGATACCCGTATGGGTAAAGGTAAAGGCGACCCGTACGCATTCGTCGCCCCTATCACTCCCGGCCGCATCATATTCGAGGCCGAGGGCGTTTCCCTCGAGACCGCAAAAGAGGCAATGCGCCTCGGTGCCAACAAGCTCCCCATCGCAACCAAGTTCGTTGTTCGCAGGGATTATGTAGAATAAATTAAGGAGAAAAGACAATGAAAGCAGCAGAAGCACGCGAAATGTCTGTAGCAGACCTGCGCGACCGCATCCAGATCGAGAAAAGCAATCTCGACACAATGAAGATCAACCACGCCATTTCTCCGCTGGAAGACACTTCCAAATTCAAGAAGACCCGCAAGGATATTGCTCTTATGATCACCATCCTCGCTGAAAAAGAAAAACAGAACTAAATCAGAGCCTTATGGAAAGAAATCTTCGCAAGGAAAGAATAGGAGTCGTGGTCAGCAGCAAGATGGACAAGACCATCGTGGTCGCCGTCGAGCGCAAGGAGAAGCATCCCCTTTATGGCAAGTTTGTCAAGAAGACCACCAAGTTCGTTGCCCAGGACGAGAAGAACGAGTGCGGAGAAGGCGACACCGTCCGCATCATGGAGACCCGCCCGCTGAGCAAGACCAAGAACTGGAGATTAGTTGAAATCGTAGAAAAAGCCAAGTAGTTATGATACAGCAGGAAACACGTTTACAGGTGGCCGACAACTCCGGAGCTAAGGAAGTCCTTTGCATCCGTGTCCTTGGCGGAACCAACCACCGTTATGCTACGGTAGGCGACAAGATCGTCGTCTCCATCAAGAGCGCCATCCCCGGATCCGACGCCAAGAAGGGCACCGTATCCAGGGCCGTCGTCGTCCGCACCAAGAAAGAAATCCGTCGCGCAGACGGTTCTTACATCCGCTTCGACGACAACGCCTGCGTTCTTCTCAACAACGCCGGCGAACTTCGTGGCACGCGTATCTTCGGCCCCGTGGCCCGAGAGCTCCGCGAGAACTATATGAAAATCGTTTCACTGGCACCCGAGGTCCTTTAACCTATATTTATTATGAACAGAATCAGAAAAGGCGACACCGTGTATGTAAATGCCGGTAACGACAAAGGAAAGACCGGGAAAGTGCTTTCTGTAGATCCCGAGGCCCAGCGCGCAATCGTCGAGGGCGTCAACATGGTCAGCAAGCACACCAAGCCCAACGCCAAACAGCCTCAGGGCGGAATCATCAAGAAAGAGGCTTCCATTCATATTTCCAATCTCAACCTCATCGATCCCCAGAGCGGCAAGGCCACTCGCGTCGGTTTCAAGGTAGAGGGCGGCAAGAAAGTCCGTTTCGCTAAAAAATCCGGGGAGGAGATTAAGTAATTATGGCAAAGAAAGAAGCAAAAGTTGAGGTACAGGCCCTGCCTGCAGGATACGTTCCTACCCTCAAGAAAGTTTATAAAGAGCAGATCGTAGACAAACTCAAGAAGCAGTTTGGCTATACTACCGTAATGCAGGTCCCCAGGCTTGTCAAGATCACCCTCAACGAGGGCGTAGGTCAGGGCACCCAGGACCGCAAGGTCGTCGAGGAGTCGGCTGCAGAGCTCGCACTCATCACCGGCCAGAAGGCACTCATCACCTCTTCCAAGAAAGACGTCTCCAACTTCAAGCTCCGTAAGGGCATGCCCATCGGAACCAAGGTCACTCTGCGCGACGTCAAGATGTACGAATTCCTCGAGAAGCTCATCCGTGTGGCTCTCCCCCGTATCCGCGACTTCAACGGCATCGCCGAGAAGATGGACGGCCAGGGCAACTACACCCTCGGACTCAAGGAGCAGATCATTTTCCCCGAGATCGATATCGACAAGAACCCCCGTATCCACGGTCTCGAGATTACTTTCGTCACTACGGCCCGTACCGACGAGGAGTGCCACGCTCTTCTCGCTGCGTTC